>CALMSE010000099.1 GCA_937872275.1 uncultured Leucobacter sp.
GGAGCCGCGGACTGCGGCCGGCGCCCGAGCCGCCGGCCGCGCTCCGCACGGCGCCGAACCGGCGACACCGAACACGCGACACGGGAGACACGAGATGACCCTGACCTTCGACCATGCCACCCTCGGGCAGCGGGTGCTCTTCGGCGCCGGCGCCGCAGTGGCGAACACCGTCGCCGCCGTCGCCGCGCTCGGTGCCGAGCGGGTGCTGCTCATCGCCGACGCCTTCGCGATGGAGCTCGCAGAGGCGGTCGCGGCGCGGACGCCCGTCGTGGAGCGCATCCACGACATCGTGCAGCACGTGCCCGCGGAGCGCGCCGATGCGGCGACGGCGCTCGCCGGGGGCTGCCGCGCCGACGCGATCATCGCGATCGGCGGCGGATCCTCCACCGGCCTCGCCAAGATCGTCGCCCTGCGCACCGGGCTGCCGATCGTGGCCGTGCCCACGACCTTTGCCGGCTCCGAGGCCACGAGCGTGTGGGGGCTGACGACCGATCAGCGCAAGGAGACCGGCTCCGACCCCCGAGTGCTGCCGGCCTCGGTCGTGTACGACGTGACGCTCAGCACGGGGCTGCCCGCGCGGCTCGCCGTGTCGTCCGGGCTCAACGCGCTGGCCCACGCGGTCGACAGCTTCTGGGCGCCGCGGGCCGACCCCATCAACCGGGCGATGGCGACGGAGGGCATGGCCGCGCTGATCCCGGGACTCCGCGGACTCGCGACCGACTCCGAAGACCTCGAGGCGCGGGAGCGCGTGCTCTTCGGCGCCTACCTCACCGCCGTCGCCTTCGGCTCGGCGGGATCCGCCATGCACCACAAGGTCTGCCACGTGCTCGGCGGCGCGTTCGATCTGCCGCACGCCGAGCTGCATTCGATCGTGCTGCCCTACGTCGCCGCGTTCAACATGCCGGCGGCCCCCGACGCCGAGGCCCGCGTCTCGGCCGCCCTCGGCGGCGGCCCCGCCGCTCCCGGGCTGTGGCGGCTGCGCGAAGACCTCGGCGCTCCGCGCTCGCTCGCCGAGATCGGCATGCGGGAGGCCGACGTCGCCCTCGGCGCCGAGCTCGCCTTCGACGCGGTCCCGCTCTCGAACCCCCGCCCGGTGCGGCCCGACGACCTCGAGCGCCTGATCCGCGCGGCCTGGGCGGGCGAGCCCGTCTGATCCAAGCACCCTTTCGACCCCTGGAGAACCCCATGCCAGAACCGCACCCCGTCAGCGCCGAGCAGACCCAGCGCGAGCTCGACCTCATCGAGCTGGTCGTCACCTCGTTCGACGGCGCCCCCGACGAGCGCCTGCGCACCGTGCTGCAGTCGCTCGTGCGCCACCTGCACGCCTTCGTGCGGGAGGTGCGCCTCAGCGAGGCCGAGTGGAACACCGCCATCGAGTTCCTCACCGCCGTCGGCCGTATTACCGACGACCGGCGGCAGGAGTTCATCCTGCTCTCCGACGTGCTGGGCGTCTCGATGCAGGTCGTCGCGGTGAACAACGAGGCGTACGCGAACGCCACCGAGGCGACCGTCTTCGGGCCCTTCTTCGTCGACGACGCCCCCGAGATCGGGCAGGGCGAGGACATGGCCTTCGGCGCGGTGGGCGAGGCCTGCTGGGTCGAGGGCGGCGTGCGCGACACCGCCGGCAACCCGATCCCCGGCGCTCGGATCGAGGTCTGGGAGGCCGACGAGGACGGCTTCTACGACGTGCAGTACACCGACGGCCGCACGGCCGCCCGCGCCCACCTCTTCAGCGACGAGAACGGCGACTACCGGTTCTGGGGCCTCACCCCGACGCCGTATCCGATCCCGCACGACGGGCCCGTCGGCCAGATGCTCGAGCGGGTGAACCGCTCCCCGATGCGGGCCTCGCACCTGCACTTCATGGTGACCGCGCCGGGGTTCCGCAGGCTCGTGACCCACATCTTCGTGCGGGGCGACGAACTGCTGAAGAGCGACTCGGTGTTCGGGGTGAAGGACTCGCTCGTCATGGACTTCGCGCAGCACCCGGGCTCGGAGCCCGCCCCCGACGGCCGCGACCTCGGCGGGGCGCCGTGGTCGAGCACGCGGTTCGACATCGTCCTCGCGCCGGCGCAGTCCTGATCCGCCGTCGGAGCGCCCGCGCGATCCGCCACCCGGCGGCAGACCACCTCCACCATCCACCAGTACGTCGAGTCGAAGGAGACCTGACATGACCATTCATCATCGACTGCGCCGCGGAGCCATCGCCGCCGTCGCGATCGCCGCGCTCGGACTGACCGCCTGCAGCGGCGGGCTGGGCGGCGGCCCGCAGAGCGGCGGGGGCGAGGACGAGCCGATCCGCATCGGCTACGTCACGCCGCAGACCGGCGCGCTCGCGCTGTTCGGCCAGGCCGACGCGTTCGTGATCGACGCGATGACCGAGTACTTCGCCGACAACCCGGTCACGCTGAAGGATGGCACGACCCGCCCCATCGAGATCATCTCGAAGGACACCCAGTCGGACTCGCGCCGCGCCGCCGAGGTGGCGAGCGAGCTGATCCTCGAGGACGACGTCGACCTCGTGCTCGTGACCTCGACCCCCGACACCGTGAACCCGGTCTCCGATCAGTGCGAGGCGAACCAGGTGCTCTGCATCTCGTCGATGGCGCCGTGGCAGCCGGTCTACTTCGGCCGCGGCGGCACCCCGGACGAGGGCTTCGACTACACCTACCACTTCTTCTGGGGCCTCGAGGACGTGCAGCGGGTGTACGGCGCGATCTGGGACGCCACCGCGGGCCCCGACGCGAGCGTCGCGATGCTGATGCCGAACGACCCCGACGGCAACGCCTGGTCCGACCCGACGACCGGCTTCCCCCCGTTCATCGAGGACAACGGACGCACCTTCGTCGATCCGGGCCGCTACGAGAACGGCACCACCGACTTCTCGGCGCAGATCTCGCAGTTCAAGACCGACGGCGCCGAGATCCTCGCCGCGATCCCGATCCCGCCCGACTTCACCACCTTCTGGCAGCAGGCCGTGCAGCAGGGCTTCAAGCCGACCACCGCGACCGTCGCCAAGGCGATCCTCTTCCCCGCCGCCGTCGAGGCGCTGGGCGCGCTCGGCGACAACCTCTCGACCGAGGTGTGGTGGCACCCCACCTCGCCGTTCGAGAGCTCGCTGACCGGGCAGAGCGCTGCCGACCTCGCGACCGACTTCGAGGAGACGACCGGCGAGCAGTGGACGCAGGCCATCGGCTTCGCCGAGGCGGTGTTCGAAGTCGCCGTCGCCGCCCTCGAGAGCGCCGACTCGCTCTCCGCCGAGGATCTCGCGGCGGCGGTGCGGCGGGTGGACATCGACACGATCGTCGGCACGGTCGATTTCACGTCGGGGCCCGTGCCGAACGTCGCGAAGACGCCGCTCGTCGGAGGCCAGTGGCGGCTGCAGGAGGACGGGGGCTACGAACTCGTGATCGTGGTGAACCCGGACGAGCCGGAGATCCCCCTCGGCGGCGAGCCCGAGCCCATCGCCTGGTAGCGCCGAAGCCACCATCGACATGTCGGCATTGCTGGAAACGCACGAGCTGGGCCGGTCCTTCGGCAGGCTGACGGTGCTCTCCGGCCTCGATCTCACGGTCGAGGCCGGGGAGGTGCTCGGGATCATCGGCCCCAACGGGGCGGGGAAGAGCACGCTGCTCTCGCTGCTGGGCGGAAGCATCCCGCCCTCCACGGGCACCGTCGTCTACGAGGGCGAGGACATCACGCGGCGCGGCGCCTATTGGCGGGCGCGGCGCGGGATCGCCACGAGCTACCAGGTGCCGCGGCCGTTCCTCGGCATGACGGTGCTCGAGAACCTGCTGGTCGGGGCGCGCCACGGCGCGGGCCTCAGCGCGAAGGAGGCCGAGGGCGCGGCCTGGTACGCGCTCGAGCGGACGCACCTGACGGAGCAGGCCGACGCGGTCGCGGCCTCGCTGCGGCTGCTCGACCGGAAGCGGCTCGAGGTCGCCCGCGCGCTCGCCGCCAGGCCCCGGCTGCTGCTGCTCGACGAGGTCGCCGGAGGCCTCACCGAGCAGGAGCTGCCGCCGCTGATCGAGCTCGTCGAGGCCGTCCGCGACACGGGAGTGACGGTGATCTGGATCGAGCACGTCGTGCACGCCCTCACCGCCGTGGCGACGCGCCTCATGTGCCTCAGCTACGGCACGGTGCTCGCCGAGGGGCTGCCGCACGAAGTGCTGGAGTCCCCCGAGGTGCGGGCCATCTATCTCGGCCTCGAGCCCGACCTCGACGAGGCCGCGGCCGAGGCCGCACGAGCGGAGAGGGAGCGCGATGATGCTTGAGGTGGAAGACCTCCATGTCTCCTACGGCCAGATGCCCGCCGTGCGCGGGGTCTCGCTCGACCTCGAGGAGGGCGGGATCCTCGCGGTGATCGGCGCGAACGGGGCCGGCAAGTCGACCCTGTTGAAGGCGATCGCGGGGCAGCTCGCGCCCGTCTCGGGGCGCATCCGCCTCGACGGCGAGGACGTGACGGGACTGCCGGCCCATCTCCGGGCCCGGCGCGGCATCTCGCTCGTGCCCGAGGGCCGCAGGCTCTTCAAGACGCTGACGGTCGAGGAGAACCTGCAGGTCGCACTCGCCACGGGGCGCCGCGGCCCCTGGAACCTCGACTCGATCTCCGAGGCGCTCCCGCTCGTCGCCGAACGCCGCGGTCGCATCGCCGGCGACCTCTCCGGCGGCGAGGCGCAGGCGACCGCCATCGCGCGGGCGCTGATGGCCAACCCCCGACTGCTGCTCCTCGACGAGGTGAGCCTCGGCCTCGCCCCCGTCGTGGTGGGGCAGATCTACGGCATGATCCCCGCGATCCTCGACCAGGGCACCTCGGTGCTCGTCGTGGAGCAGGACGTGCAGCAGGCGACCCAGGCCTCCCGCGACGTGCACTGCCTGCTGCAGGGGCGCACCTCGCTGACCGGCCGCGACCTCGAGCTCGAAGCGATCAGCCGAGCCTACTTCGGAGCGTAGCCATGGACATCATCTCCGCACTCATCCAGGGCCTCCTGCTGGGCGGGCTGTACGCGCTGTTCGCGGCCGGCCTCTCGTTCCTCTTCGGCGTGATGCGTCTCGTCAACCTCGCCCACGGAGCCATCGCGGTGCTCGCGGCGTACCTCGTGCTGGTCCTCGTGCGGGCGGGCCTCCCGCCCTTCCCGGCGCTCGCCGTCGCGGTGGTCGTCACGGCCGCGCTCGGCTACGCGCTGCAGCGCACGATCCTCCAGCGCACCCTCACGGAGTCCCCGCTGCCGTCGCTGCTCGTGACCTTCGGCCTCGCGATCGTCATCGAGAACGTGCTGCTCGTCACCCAGTCCGCGAACCAGCAGCGGATCACGCTCGGCGCGCTCGACACCGCGTCGATCCCGCTGTTCGGCGACATCCGCATCGGCGTCTTCCCGCTGATGGTGCTGGTCTTCGCGGTCGTGGCGCTCGGCGCGCTCTCGCTCGTGATGCGGAAGACGCAGTTCGGCCGCCTCGTGCGGGCGGTCAGCGACGACCCCGACACGGTGGCGCTCTCCGGGGCGAACCCGAAGCACGTCTACGGCATCGCGGCGGCCATCGCCTTCGGCCTCGTCGCCGTGGCGGGCTTCGCGAACGGGGTGCAGGCCGGCTTCAACCCCGCCTCCGGCGGCCTGCTGCTGATCTTCGCCTTCGAGGCGGTCATCATCGGCGGACTCGGCAGCCTCTGGGGCACCCTGCTGGGCGCGATGCTGCTCGGCGTGGTGCAGACCCTCGCGGCGCGATGGGACTCCACGCTGTTCCAGCTCGCGGGCCATCTCGTGTTCCTCGTATTCCTGATCTTCCTGCCCAACGGGCTCATCCGACGGAAGGCGCGACTGTGACCGACTCGAACACTCCCCCGACTCCGACGCAGGCCGTGCGCGTCGCCCCGCGCATCAGGCGCTTCGGGCGCTCCTCGTCCATCGGCCTCGGCGTCTCCCTGCTGCTCGTGATCGTGCTCGCAGTGCTGCCCTACGCCGTGCCGCTCGGCTCGACCCGCGAGGTGACGAACCTCTTCATCTACGTGATCCTCGCGACCTCGTGGAACCTGCTCGCCGGCTTCGGCGGCATGGTCTCGGTCGGGCAGCAGGCCTACATCGGCATCGGCGCGTACGGCCTCGTCGTGCTCGCCGACATCGTCGGCATGAACCAGCTGCTCGCGGTGCCCGCGATCGCCCTCGTGTGCGCGGTCGTGGCGATCCCGATCTCGTACGCGGCGTTCCGGCTCGTCGGCGGCTACTTCGCGGTCGGCACGTGGGTCATCGCCGAGGTGATCCGCCTGCTCACGATCCGGGTGCCCGAGCTCGGCGCGGGCTCCGGCATCTCCCTGGCCCCGATGGCGGGGGTGGATCGCGACATGCGCATCGCGGTCGGCTACTGGATGGCGCTCGCCGTCGCCGTCGTGGTCGTCTCGGCGGTGATCCTCGTGGCCCGCTCGAAGCTGGGCCTCGCGCTCACCGCGGTGCGCGACGAGCCGCTCGCGGCCGCCACGAGCGGCGTGAACGTGGTGTCGGCCAAGCGCATCGTGTTCGTGATCGCGGGCGCCGCCGCGGGCGCGGCGGGTGCGCTCATCGCGATGTCGACGCTGAACGTGCAGCCGAACGCGGTGTACGGCGTGCAGTGGAGCGCGTACATGATCTTCATCGTCGTCATCGGCGGCGTGGGGTCGATCGAGGGGCCGCTCATCGGCGCGTTCCTCTTCTGGCTGCTGCAGGTGCTGCTCGCCGACTTCGGCGAGCTCTACCTCATCGGCCTCGGCGTGCTCGGCATCGCGATGGTGCTCTGGGCGCCGGGCGGCGTCTGGGGGCTGATCACGCGGAGGCGCCGCATCGACCTCTTCCCGATCGGGTACCGGCTCGACGCCTGAGCGGGGCGAGGGGGCAGCGAGGGGCGGGCCGGGAGAGAGGGCAGGACGGGAGGACGGACCGAGGGCGCGGCGGTGCCGCTCAGCCCGCCGAGTGCACGAGCTCGCCGTCGACGTACGTCTGCTCGACCACGAGCCCGCGGATCTGGTCGGCGGGCACGGTGAGCGGATCGCGGTCGAGCACGGCGAGGTTCGCCCGCTTGCCCGGCTCGAGGCTGCCCTCCTCGGCGCCGCGGCCCGAGGCGTGCGCCGGGTTGATCGTGTAGGCGCGCAGCGCCTCGGCCGGGGTGACCGCCTCCTCCGGGTCGATCGTGCCGCCGAGGTAGAACTCGCGGGTGACGGCGCTCCACATGATCTCGGCCGGCGAGGTGGTGCCGCAGGGGTGATCGGAGGCGAAGCTCACCCGCACGCCCGCGTCGATCATGCTGCGCAGCGGCAGCACCTTGATGCCGGTGTCGCCCCGTCGCCAGCCGTCGAAGGCCATGCCGTCGTGGTGGATCAGGCCCGGGTTCGACACCAGGTCGACGCCGAGCGCGGCGAGGCGCGGCGCCTGGCCGGGTTCGGCGAGGAAGGCGTGCTCGAGACGCAGCACCCGGTCGTCGCCGGTAGCCCGGCGCACCGCTTCGTAGGCGTCGGAGACCGAGTCGACCGCGCAGTTGCCCATGCCGTGGATCGCCAGGTCGATGTTCAGCTCGCCGGCCTGCACGGCCAGCTCGCGCACCTCGCGCGGGCTGTAGAAGTTCACGCCCGCGTGGGTCGTGCAACCGTCGTGGTGCAGATGCATGCCGGGGCCGTCGGGGTAGGCCCGGTCGACGAAGATCTTCATCGTGCCGCCCCGCAGCAGGTGGGTGTCGCCCCCGCGCACGCGCTCGACGAAGTCGGCGCGGCGCAGATCCTGCGCGGCGAAGAAGTGGTCGCCGCCGTGCAGCTGCTGCACGGTGAGCGGCAGCCGCCCCGCCTCGTCGGCCAGCCGGTAGAGGCGCGCCGTGTCGGCGAGCACGCAGGCGTCGCCGACTCCCGTGATGCCGAGCGCGAGGTACTCCCGCGCCTTGCTCTCGATCAGCCCGACGGCGCGATCCCAGTCCTGCGCGGCATACGCGCCCCAGGAAGCGGTCTGCAGCAGGTTGGTCGCGGCCTCGAAGAGCGTGCCGGTGAGCTCGCCGCGCTCGTCGCGCTCGATGCCGCCGCCCCACGGGTCGGGGGTGCAGGCGTCGATGCCGACGGCGGCGAGCGCCAGGCTGTTGGCGTAGCCCGTGTGCACGTTCGACTCCTGCAGGAAGAAGGGGTTGCGCGGGGCGACCTCGTCGAGCTCGCCCCGCGTCGGGTTCCGGTGCTCGCGCGTCTGCCAGGAGTTGAAGCCGAAGCCGCGCACCCACTGGCCGTCGGGCAGCTCGCGGCAGTGCGCCTCGATCGCGGCGAGCACCTCGTCGAGGCTCTCGAGAGGCGGGGTCGAGCAGTCCACCGAGATCGGCTCGAAGGCCGCGTTGCTCATGTGGTTGTGCGCGTCGATGAAGCCCGGCACGACGGTCCTGCCGCTGAGGTCGACCGCGGGCGTCCCGGGCGAGGCCGCGGCACGCGCCTCGGCGTCGGAGCCGACCGTCGCGATCCGCCCCCCGCGCACCAGCAGCGCGGTGTGCACCGAGTCCCGGGAGTCGACGGTGCGGATCACCCCGTTCACGAACAGCAGCTCGCCCGTGCCGTCAGTCATTCGGAACCTCCTCGGCGGCGCATCGGTGCGCGCCCGCGACTCCAGTCTGCTCGGTCGGCCGCCCCCGTTCAACGCGGGTTCCGCGAAGGTGCGTTCGCGCGGAGAGAAGGGTCGGGCCGCTAGATCTGCAGGATCGCTCGGGCGATGAGGAAGTAGACGACGAGGCCCGAGGCGTCGACGAAGGTCGTGATGAACGGGTTGGAGAACACGGCGGGGTCCACGCGGAGCGCACGGGCGACCATGGGCATGATGCCGCCGATCGTCGCGGCCATCGAGCAGACCGCCAGCAGGGTCAGCCCGATGACGAGCCCGATGCGGGGCTCGTACAGCACCGCCGTGATCGCGCCTCCGATCAGGCCGAGCAGGGCGCCGAGGGCGACGCCGACTCCGAGCTCCCGGGTGAGCACCCGCCAGAGGTCGCGAGGCCTCACGTCCCCCAGCGCGAGAGCGCGGGTCACCGTGGTCGCGGCCTGATTGCCCGTGTTCCCGCCGGTGCCGATGAGCAGCGGAACGAACAGCGCGAGCACGGTGACCTGCTCCAGAGTGGCCTCGAACACCGAGAGCACCTGCACGGTGAGCGTCGCGCCGACCGCGAGGACGAGGAGCCAGACGATGCGCGAGGAGACCAGTGCGTGGATCGGGGTCGAGAAGTACGGGCGGCGCAGCGGTTCGACGCCTCCCTGCCGAGCCGCGTCCTCCGTCTCTTCGCGCTCCAGGATCCTGACGGCGTCGTCGATGGTGAGCATGCCGACGAGCCGGGCCTCCTTGTCGACGATGGGCAGGGCGAGCACCCGCAGGTCCGTGCAGGTGCGCGCCACGGACTCCGCGTCCCGATAGGCGGTGGCGACGTGAGCGGGATGCATGATCTCCGCGATCGAGACATCCGGGTCGGCGCGGAGGAGGTCGCGGAGACCGACGACGCCGACGACGTGACGGCTCCCGTCGAGCACCGGGAGTGTGTAGATCGTCTCGGCGTCGTCGAGGCGGGCGCGGACGCGTCGCATGGCCTCGGCGACGGTCGACTCGGCTCTGGTCGACACGTACTCGGGCGTCATGCGCCGGCCCACGGACCCTTTCGGGTAGCCGAGCACCTCCGCCGTGAGCTGCCGCTCCTTCTCGGAGAGTCCGTGCAGCAGCTTCGGGGCGACCGCCGCGGGCAGCTCGTCGAGGAGCCAGACCCGGTCATCGGGATCGAGGTCGGCGAAGATCGAAGCGACCTCGGAGTCCTGCAGTCCTCGGAGGAGGTCGCTCTGGAGACCGGGCGAGAGCCGCTCGAACACGACGATCGCCCGCTCCTTCGGGAGGAGCCGGTAGACGACGGCGCGTCGTCTCAGGGGGAGGCGTTCCAGCACCTCGGTCATCTGGTCGGCGGTCGCGGGCGCCACCGTCTCGATGATCGAGGCGAGGTCGTTGCGGTCCAGTTGCGACTGGACGGCGTCGACGAGGTCGGTGATGTGGACGATCGGGGGAGTGCTCATGTCGAGGCCCTTCAGGCGGGGGTGAGGCCGATCCGCCCGTGAGCGGGCCCGGAACGGCAGGGAACCACCGCGCCCGCAGGTGCCGCGACTCAGGCCAGGAGGGGGGAGCCGACGAGCAGGGAGGGCGCGGTGCGCGATCGATGACCGGAACTGTCACTGTTCATTCGCCCTCACCCCGCTTCCGCCACTGGTCGATCGTCGCCCGTCATGACGATCGACTGCCCAGCCTACCAAGCAGCCGCCCGGTCGGCGACCGGTGCGGGCGGCTCGGTCGGGCGGTGCGCTCGGGCGTCGCGATCGAGCGGTTCAGACGAGCGGCTCGGCGCCGGGCATGAGCGTGAGCCGCCGCCGCACGAGCTCCGTCGCGCACTCGCGCAGCGCGTCGACCATCGGGTTCGCGTTGTCGCGCCGCCGCACGAGCGCGAGGGCGCTCGGCTCGGCGTCGTCGATCGGCACGAAGGCGACGCCCGGGTGGCGGATCGTGCGGGCCGCGCTCGCGGGCACCGTGTCGACCGTGTCGGAATAGGCGATCGCCGAGAAGCTCTCGGAGACGGTCGTGACCTCGGCCCCGATGCGGCTGCGCTCGCCCCGCTGCTCGTCGAGCGACCAGTACCCCGACCACGAGCTCGGGGTGCCGCCGGCCGCGACGGCGAAGGGCTGGTCGATGATGTCGTCGACGTGCAGCCGGGCCTCGCCCGCGAAGACCCCGCGCGCCGAGACCGCGGCGTGCACGGGTTCGCGGTAGAGGGGGGTGACCTCGAGCTGGGGGTCGTCGACGGGCAGCCGCACGAAGGCGACGTCGACCTGGCGCGAGTGCAGGGCCTCGAGCTGATTGTTCATGAACAGCTCGGTGAAGGAGAGGCGCGTCTCGGGGTGGGCCTCGGTGAACGAGTCGAAGAGCAGATGCGTGAGCTCGCCGAGCGCCTCGCCGAAGTAGCCGATGCGGAGCCGGGAATCGCCGCCGCGGGCGATGGAGCGGGTCTCGCTCTGCAGCGCCGCGAGCGACTCGAGGATCGCGCTCGCCTCCTGCAGGAAATGCTCGCCCGCCGGGGTGACGCGCACGCGATGGGGACCGCGCTCGAACAGCTCCACCCCGAGCTCGGTCTCGAGGCGGCGGATCTGGGTGCTGAGCGCCGACGGCGCGATGTGCTCGAGCTCGGCGGCGCGCCCGAAGTGCCGGGTCTGCGCCACGCGCACCGCGTACCGCAGCTGTCGAATCTCCATCGTCGCCCCGCCCTCCGTTCCCGGCGTCGTGCCCGTCTCCCGTTCCCGGTTCGCGAAGCTGCGTTCGCGAACCGGGCGTTGCCCCCCGCGAGGCCCCCGCCCATCATGGAGCTACGGCGGCGACCCGTTGGGGGTGCTGCTGCGATGGTAACCCGGATCCGCGCCCCGCGCACGGGACGGCTCGTGGTTCATGCGGTCGAGGAGGCCCGAATGAGTACAGCAGGCACAGAGGCCGCAGGCGCGGTCGAACGCACCTCCGGCCTGAAGGCGGGATCGATCGGAACCGCCGGGATCGTCTTCTTCGTGGTCGCCGCGGCGGCGCCCCTCGCCGCGACCCTCGGCGCGGGCCCGGTCGTCTTCATCTTCGGCGGGCCGGGCGCCCCCGCGATGTACCTCATCGCCTCGCTCGCGCTGCTGCTGTTCGCCTTCGGCTTCGCCGCGATGAGCCGCTACGTGACGAGCGCGGGCGGCTTCGCGGCCTTCGTCTCCTGGGGGCTCGGCCGCTGGGCCGGATACGCGGCCGCGGGCGTCGCGCTGCTCGCCTACCTCGGCATGTTCCTCGGCATCTCGGCCCAGTTCGCGACGTTCGTGTCGGATCTCGCGGCACGCTTCTTCGGCTGGTCGGTGCCCTGGCAGGCCGCCCTCGTGGTCGGTGTGATCATCATCGGCATCCTCGGCTACCGCGACGTGCGGGTCTCGGCGATCCTGCTCGGCGTGCTGCTCGTGCTCGAGGTGCTGATCCTCCTGGTCTTCGACTTCGGCGTGCTGATCCAGGGCGGCGCCGCGGGCATCAACCTCGACTCCTTCGCGCCGGGCAACGTCTTCACCCCGACGATGGGCCTCGCGCTGCTCTTCGCCTTCTCCTGCTTCGTCGGCTTCGAGGCGACGACGCTCTACGGCGAGGAGGCGCGCGAGCCGAAGAAGACCGTGCCGCGGGCGACCTACATCGCGGTGATCGCGATCGGCGTCATCTACACCCTCACCATGTGGGCGCTCTCGATCGCCTACGGCACCGACGCGGTGCAGGAGGCCGCGGCGGAGGATCCGGTCGGCTTCGTGCTGAACGCGACGCACGACTACCTGGGCCCCTGGGCGACCATCGTCATGGAGGTGCTCGTGCTGACGAGCCTGCTCGCGGTGCTGCTCTCGTTCCAGAACGCGCTGAGCCGCTACGTCTACTCGCTCGGCCGCGCCGGCTTCCTCGCGAAGGGCCTGGGCGTCGCCCACCCGAAGCACCGCAGCCCCAGCCGCGCCAGCTTCGTGGTGACCGTGGTGATCCTCATCGCCCTCGCCGTCTTCATGGTGGCCGGCGCCGACCCCTTCTCCGTCATCTACATGTGGATGATCGGCACCGGCACCCTCGGCGTGCTGGTGCTCCAGGCCTCCGGCGCCGCGGCGGTCGTCGTCTACCTGCGCCGCAACGCCAGGCAGGAGGGGCTGTGGAAGGGCCTCATCGCGCCGGGCCTCGGCGGCATCCTGCTCGTCGTGGCGGTCGTGCTCGCGGTGACGAACTTCGACGCGCTCATCGACTCCACCGGCTTCATCACGGTGCTGCTGCCCGCGCTCTACCTCGTCGCGATCGCGGTCGGCCTCATCGTCGGCTCGGTGCGCAAGGTCGATGATCTGCGCCACGAGTACCTGCCCGAGGAGACGGATCCGGCGACCGCACCGGCCCCCGCCCACGAGGCCTGACGCGGGCCGCGATCCGCCCCCGCCCGAACGGCACCCCCACGAAACCGAAGGAGCACCGATGCCCACCCTCACGCTCGACCGCGCGCTCGAGACCTTCCGCACCCGCTTCGCGACCTCGGGCGAGTACGCGCGCCTGGGCCGGGAGATGATACCGGGCGGGTACAGCCGCAACTCGTTCAACTTCGGCCCGCACGCGATCTTCGTGGAGCGCGGCGAGGGGGCGCGCATCGAGACCGTCGACGGCCACGCCATGCTCGACCTGAACAACAACTTCACGGTCAACGTGCTGGGGCACGACCATCCGGCGATCCGGGAGGCGCTCCTCGCCGCGATCCCGACGGGCATCTCCTTCGGCAACCCGGGGCTCCTCGAGGGCCGCCTCGCCGAGCTCCTCATCGAGCGCGTGCCCTCGGTCGAGAAGGTGCAGTTCTCGTGCTCGGCGACGGAGTCGTGCATGAGCGCGATCCGCGTCGCCCGCGGCTACACCGGCCGCACCCGCTACGCCAAGTTCGAGGGCGGCTACCACGGCTTCAGCGACGCGCTGCACATCTCCTCGCACACCGGGCCGGGCGACGACTCCGGCAGCGACACCGACCCGAAGCCGGTGCCCGACAGCGGCGGCATCCCCGCGAACGACGTCGCGAACGCCGTGATGCTGCCGCAGAACGACTGGGAGAGCTGCGAGCGCATCCTGCGCGCGAACGCCGCCGACCTCGCCTGCCTCATCATGGAGCTGCAGAGCGGTGCGGGCGGCCTCGTCGCCCTCGATCGCGACTTCGTGGCGCGGTTGCGCGAGCTCACGAGCGAGCTCGGCATCGTGCTGATCTTCGACGAGACGATCAGCCTGCGCGCCGGCTACCACGGGGCGCAGGGCCGCTACGGAGTGACGCCCGACCTCACCGTCATGGGCAAGATGATCGGCGGCGGCATGCCGCTCGGAGCCCTGGGCGGATCGGCCGAGGTGATGGGAGCCCTCGAATCGGGCGCGGTCTCGATCTCGGGCACGCATCACGGGCACAAGCTCGCGCTCGCGGCGGGCATCGCCTGCATGGAGACGATGGATCGCCGGGCGTTCGAGCGCCTGAACGCCTGCGCCGGCCGCGTCATCTCGGAGGTGAACGAGTGGGCGGCCGCGCGCGGCGTGCCGTTCGGCGTCTACGGCGACGGCTACTCCCACCTCGCCTACGGCTACTTCACGGGTCCGGAGCGGGAGACCCGCAACCACCGCGACTACTGGCGGCTCATCGACGCGGAGCGCACGCAGACCATCTCGCTCGAGCTCGCCAACCGCGGCGTCTTCCCGGTGCACCGCGGCGAGTTCTCGCTGTCGCTGCCGATGACCGACGACGACATCTCGGAGATCGTCGCGACCTTCACGGGGGTCGTGGCGGATCTCGCCGGGTGAGACCCGGGGTGGCATCCCGGCGCCGCGCGATGCGCCGCTAGAGTTGCCCCGTGGGGGAGAAGACCGCGGCGGAGCTCGAGGGACTCGGGGACCGCTCGATCACCGTCTACGGTCAGGGCGATCTGGTGCGCACCGGCGTGCGCGGCGTCGGCGGCGAGCTCGGAATGGCGGCCAGGGTGCGCGCCTTCGGCGCGATCCTCGTCATCGGGGCGGGCGGCACCGGCAGCGAGTTCGAGCGCCGCCCGCTGCGACCCGGCCTGCCGACGATCGACATCATCTTCGTGCAGCGGGGCGAATTCGCCTACCTCCACGGCGGCGAGTGGATCACCACGCGCGGCCCGCTGCTGGTCGCCCCGAGCGGTCTGCCGAACCGCGCCCGCGTCGAGGGGCCGTGGCGCTTCGTCGTGGCCCGGATCCCGCGCGAGCTGCTGCTGCCCTACGTGCCGATGCTCTCCGACGAGGTGCGCGTCTACGAGGAGCTCACGGTGCCGGAGCGCGCGATGGAGGCGTTCCTGGCGCAGTCGGTCGAAAGCGATCAGGAGGTCACCCCGAACGAGAGCCGCACGGTCGACCGCATGGTGCTCGAGATGGCCGGCGCGCTGCTGCGCGCACGGCAGGGCGACGGGTGGATCCCCGGCTCCCCGCGCGCGGTGGTGCGCGATCGGGCGCTGGCGGTGATCGCGAAGCGGGCCGCGGACCCGCGACTCGAACCCGCGGTCGTCGCGCGCGATGCGGGCGCTTCGCTGCGGCATCTGCAGAGCGTGTTCGCGGAGACCGGTACCTCGGTCGCCGACGAGATCCGCCGCGAGCGCGCGCGGGTCGCGCGGTCCGCGCTGCAGGATCCGCGCTTCGACGGGCTGTCGGTCGAGGAGCTCGCCCGGCGGTCGGGCTTCGGGTCGGGCGTCACCATGCGCCGCGCGCTCGGAGACATCTACCGGCTGAGCCCCCGCGAACTGCGCGGGGGCAGGGCCTGATCGGGGACCGGCGTGACGACCGGAGCGCCGGGCGCGGCATTCTGCGCGACTCGCGATCAGAATGCGCAACTGCGCTCGGGGCGGCCTGCCGACCCCCTATTCTATGACCCGGGATCCCGTCGCCGGGCCGTGCCCGGGCGCGCGGACGAGGGGGCGGGTGGGCGATGAGAGGGAGACGATGGGCAATCGGATGACGCAGAGGATCGCGGCGCTCGCCGCAGGGGCCGCCGCCGCGGCGCTGGTGCTGAGCGGCTGCGCGGCGGGCTCGGCCGGCTCGGGCGACCCGGCCACCGAGAGCGACCGGCAGCGGGAGGCCTTCCCCGCCCTGTACGCGCAGACCATCGAGTGGGGCGAGTGCGACGACGACTTCTCGCTCGAGGCCGACCAGATCGACCGGCTCGAGGAGCTGGGCGGATCGCCGGCCGATTTCCGCTGCGCGATGATCGAGGCGCCGTTCGACTGGGACGACCCTGACCTCGCGGAGACGATCGAGCTCGCCGTCGTGCACATCCCGACGGCCGGCGAGGGGCGAGACGGCGTGCTCTTCGGCAACCCGGGGGGACCCGGCGCGAGCGGCCTGGAATACGTCTACGACATGACGGTCGCCCCGGGCTTCGACGAGGTCATGCGGCACTACGACCTCGTCGGCTTCGACCCGCGCGGCATCGGCCGCAGCACGCCCATCGAGTGCGAGACCTTCTCCGACCTCCCCTCGGTGCAGATCGCCTCGTGCGCGGAGGAGGAGCCCCTGGCGCGCACGATGGGCACCTCGCAGGTGGCGCGCGACATGGAGCTGCTGCGGCAGCTCATGGACGACGAGCGGATGCACTACCTCGGCTACTCCTACGGCACGATGCTCGGCGCCACCTACTCCACGCTGTTCCCCGAACGTGTCGGGCGCATGGCGCTCGACAGCGCCGAGGCCGCGGGGTGGGCCGGGCTCGTGGGCAGCTTCGACCAGTTCCGGGCGATCGCGCTCGCGATCGACGAGCTGTTCACCGAGTGCGGCACCCGCTACGAGGTCGAGGTGTGCCCCTTCGCCGACTCCGACGCACTGCTGGCGGCCATGCAGCGCTTGAGCGATGATCCGCTGCTCGCGAGCGACGGCACCGAGGTGGACGGCGGCATGCTCTACGGCTACTTCGTCTCCGGCCTCTACCAGCGCACGGTCGGGCGCGAGATCGTGCTCGACACCACTGCGCTCGCCCTGTTCGGCGACCAGGGCGCGATCGACCGCCTGGCCGAGGCGATGAGCGGCGGCGGCGCGGCGGTCGGCCTGGCCGGCACGATGGTGAGGTGCCACTCCTTCCCCGCGGACCCCGACGTGATGGGCCTGCTCGAGCACATCGAGGAGCTGGGCCTGCCGCAGCTGCTGGGCGGCCCGGAGATCACCGACGACACGGTCGCGGACTTCATCAACCTCAAGTGCTTCGCGCTCGCCGAGAGCGGCGATGACATCACCGACTCCTTCTCGGGTTCGCCCGACGCGCCGATCCTCGTCGTCGGCATCACGGGCGACCACGCCACGCACTACGAGGGCGCGAAGGAGCTCGTCGAACAGCTCGGCAACGCGCGGCTGCTGACGCTCGAGGGCACGGGTCACGGCGCCTCGTTCATGGGCCGCTCGAGCTGCGCCGACGAGGCGGTGGCCGCCTACCTGGTGCGCGGCGAGCTGCCCGCGGAGGGCGCCGTCTGCACCGATGACTGAGCCGGGGCCGAGGGCGTGCGAACGACCGGGTGGAGTGAGCAGGGGGAGCGCATGGGCGCGCAGATGACGCAGAGGATCGCGGCGCTCGCCGCCGGGGCCGCGGTCGCGGTGCTCGTGCTGAGCGGCTGCGCCCCCGAGACCGGGGCTCGCGACCGGGGAGAGAGTGCGGCGCAGCGGCAGGCCTTCCCCGCGGTCTACGAGCAGAGCGTCGAGTGGCGGGAGTGCGACTCCTCGCTGGGCTACCGCGACGGGGTCGAGGAACTGCTCACCGAGCAGGGCGCGCGGGTCGACGGCATGCGCTGCGCGCTGGTCGATGTACCGCTCGACTGGAACGACCCGGAGAACCCCGAAACCATTCGGCTGTCGACCGTGCGCGTCCCGGCCACCGGCGACGAGCCGATCGGTACGCTGCTGAGCAATCCGGGCGGCCCCGGCGCCAGCGGCATCGACTTCGCGCTCGGCATGACGATCCAGGAGAGCTTCGCGGCGGTGCAGGAGCACTATGATCTGCTCGGCTTCGACCCGCGCGGCATGGGGCGCAGCACGCCGCTGGAGTGCGAGAGCGAGAGCACGATCTTTGAGCTGGAACTCGCGATGTGCGCTGATCAGGATCCGCTCGCCTCGTCGATGGGCAGCGCCCAGGTGGCGCGCGACATGGAGCTGCTGCGGCATCTCGTGGGCGACGACACGATGCACTACCCCGGGTTCTCCTACGGCACGGTGATCGGCGCGAGCTACGCGACGATCTTCCCCGAGCGCGTGGGGCGCCTGCTGCTCGACAGCGCGTGGCCGAGCGACTGGTCGAGCCCGCTCGGCAGCTACGAGCAGCACGCGGCGATATCCGGGGCGCTCGCCGAATTGCTCGCGCAGTGCGGCGTCGAGTACGAGGTGGCGGCGTGCCCCATGGGCGGCGAGGACGCACTGGTGCAGACGATGCAGCAGCTCACGGCGCAGCCGTTGACCGCGACCGATGGCACCCGTGTCGACGGCGACATGCTCTCTGGCTACCTCACCATGTCGCTGTACCGATTGCCCGCCGGTCGCGAGGACGCGCTCGATGCGGTCGGTCGCGCACTGGGCGGCGAGCAGCAGGCCGTCGACGACATCGCCGCGGCGATGAGCGGTGGCGGGGCCAGGGTGAGCCTGAGCGGCATGGTCGTGCGCTGCCTCTCGGCGCCCCGCGACGCGAACCTCGTCGGTCTCGTCGACTTCATCGAGGCCAACGGCCTGCCGCGACTGCTCGGCGGCCCCGAGATCACCGACGACACGCTGCGTCAGTTCGTCGACCTGAAGTGCGAGGCGCTGCCCGACAGCGGCGAGGACTTCCTGGCGTTCTCGAACGACGGCGACGCCCCGATCCTCGTGATCGGGGTCACCGGCGACCACGCCACCCCCTACGCGGGAGCCCAGCAGCTCGTGTCCGAGCTCGGCAACGCGCGGTTGCTCACCCTCGAGGGCCGGGGCCACATCGCCTCCTTCCAGAATCGCTCCAGCTGCGCCGACGCCGCGGCGATCGCCTACCTCGTCGACGGCGAGCTGCCGCCGGAGGGCACCGTCTGCGCCGACGACTGAAGCCATGCGCGGCCGACCCGAGCAGCCCTGCAGCCGTTCGCGATCCTCGCCGAGCGCGACGGTCGGGCGATCGAGCCCGGTCAGACGCCGAGCCGCACCCAGCGTCCGCCGCGGGCCCTGAGCCCCAGCGTGGCCGCCCGGGCGAGCATGAACGCGATCGCGAACGCCGCGGTGAGGGCCGTGAGCGCCGCGGCGCCGCTCGGCACGAGCGCGGTCACGGCCCAGAGCACGGGCAGGTAGGCGGCGAGGTTCACGAGGCTCGTCCAGGCGAGGTAGCGGGCGTCGCCCGCGCCCATCAGCACGCCGTCGAGCACGAAGACGAGGCCGCCGAGCGGCAGCGAGAGGCCGAGCACCGCGAGGGCGGGCGGCAGCACGGCGAGCACCTCGGGATCATTCGTGAAGACGCGGCCGAGCACGGGGCTCGCGAGCGCCAGCGCGACGCCGATCGCCGCCCCGCAGCCGACGCCCCAGAACACGGTGCGCCGCAGCACGGCCCGCGCCCGTTCGGGGCGCCGGGCGCCGAGCGCGTCGCCGATGAGCGCCTGCGCGGCGATCGCGAGGGCGTCGAGGGCGAAGGCCGCGGTCGAGAACACGGTGAACACCACCTGGTACCCGGCCGTGGCCGCCGTGCCGTGGCTCGCCGCCGCGAGCACGGTGATCATGAGCGCCGCGCGCAGCCCGATCGTGCGCACGAACAGCCACCCGCCGCTGCGCCCCGCCCGGCCGAGGCC
>CALMSE010000100.1 GCA_937872275.1 uncultured Leucobacter sp.
GGCGGTCGCGGCCGCCGCCGCGGCCCGCTCGCGGTCGGCCCCGGCGATATCGGCCGCGCGGCCGAGTCGCAGCATGACCGTTCCGACGAACCCCAGTACGATGCCGACCAGCAACGTCTGGGTGAAGGTCGCGAGCGCTGCGAGGCCGGGCTGCGCGAGCAGCAGCGGGAGTTCGACGGCCGCGATCCCGATCGCCAGCATCGCCCAGGCCCCCCGCAGCTCCCACAGCAGCAGGCCGACGAGCACGGTCGCGCCGAACGCCGTGGGCCGCCAGGAGATGGCGCCCATCACGCGCGGCGGCACCGAGAGCGCCAGCGGAACGAGGAAGGCGGCGATCGCGATCGCCGCGAGGGCCGACGCCGCGATCAGCAGGAAGCGCCGGGTGGATCGCTCCGCCCGGCCCCTCCGAGCCGCGGGCGATGCTCGGCGAGCGCGAGCCCGTGGCGCCCCGGTCGACGGCGCGGTCCCCGCTTCAGCGGGGCTTCGGCGCGGCCACATATCCGTCTTCGAGGCCGCGCTGGTAGAGCTCCACCTTGGTCGCGGCGGGGCGGCCGAGGTCGCGGTAGACGCGTTTGATGCGGCGCAGGTGGTCGTTGACGGTGTTCTCGGATACGAACAGACGGGCGGCGACCTGCTTCGCGCCCACCCCCGATGCGTACAGCTCGAGCACCTCCCGCTCCCGGGCGGTCAGGGGGGCCGCCGCGAGCAGGGGGTCGGAGTCGAGCGCAGAGGCCCACTCCGCCGACGCGACCGGCTCGCCTCTCACCGCGAGCCTCACCGCCTCGAGGATCACCTCCGCCGGCGCCGACTTGCGGATGATCCCGAGCGGGTCGGCCCGCGAGGCATCGCGCACCAGGTACGGGTTCTCGCCGGAGGTGAGCACGAGCACGCGACTGCCCCACTCGGTGAGCGCCGCGATGTTCTCGGCCGGCGAGGTGCCATCCCCCAGTTGCAGGTCGAGCACCACCAGGTCGATGTCGCACGGCCAGCGCACGAGCTCGCTCACGCCGCGCGCCCGACGTACGCACCGCAGGCCCGCTTCGCCCTCGAGGAGCGCCGCGAGCGCCACCGACACGAGGTCGTGGTCGTCGACGATCGCGATTCTCGCGGCTTCCATTGCGCACTCTCCTGGCGCCGATCCTACCCTGAGCGGGCGCGTCCGGGTCGAGCCCCCGATCGGCCTCGACAGCGCCCGGGCCCCGTGCCACGATGGAGAACGACGGGAGTCGTGAGCGACGGCCCCGCACGAGGCGATCGGGAGGCGGCCATGCGCTACATGCTGCTGCTGCACGGGCGCGAGGAGGATGTGCACGTGACCTCGCCCGAGCGGGTGGAGGAGATCGCCGCGTTCCTCGCGCGCTTCGACGACGAGCTGATGAGCGGCTCCGAGCTCGACTGGACCGAGGTGCTCGCCTCGGAGGTGGGCGCCCTCGTCGTCGACCCGGACGGCGACTCGCGCGAGGCCTGGCTGAACGCCGGGGGGCTGCCGCTCGAGCGCGCATGGGTGGTGCGGGTGCCCGATGCCGGACGCGCCCGCGCGATCGCCGCGAGGCTCGCCTCGGGCGTCGGGGCTGCGGTCGAGGTGCGGGAGTGCCTGCCGTCGGCGCAGCGCCCCTGAGACCCGGGTGCGCGGCCGACGCGCCGATCCGCCCGCGGTGCGGCCGTTCGATCCGCGCTCGCCGCGGGTGCGCCGAGCCACCCCCGTATCCGTTCCCGATGCGCCGCCGATCCGCCTCGCGCTCGTGCGGGATCGGACCGGGACTTGACATGCGCCCCTCCGGTACGTAGGTTAATTAGTGAAGTAATGAACCACTGAAGCGACGAAGCCGAGGCACGACGCGGAGACGAGGTGAAGAGTGTTCGACGACACCCGGCCCATCTTCCTGCAACTCGCCGAGACGATCTCGGACGAGATCCTGCGCGGCGTCTACGCGGAGGGGGAGCAGGTGCCCTCGACCAACGAGCTCGCGGCCTATCTGCGCATCAACCCCGCCACCGCGGGGAAGGCGCTGAACCTGCTCGTCGAGCGCGACATCCTGGTGAAGCGCCGCGGCATCGGCATGTTCGTCGCCGAGGGCGCGAAGAGCCGCATCGCCGACGAGCGGCGCAGCGGCTTCGTTCAGAGCTTCGTCCACCCGCTCATGGCGGAGGCACGAGCGCTCGGCTTCGGCCGGGCCGAGGTGATCCGCCTCATCGAGACAGAAACAGGTGAATCATGACCATCGCCATCGAGACCCGCGCACTGACGCGGGTGCACGGGGAGACCCGGGCGCTCGACGACGTCACGGTGCGGATCCACGAGAACGTCATCACCGGCCTGCTCGGCCGCAACGGCGCGGGCAAGACCACCTTCATGTCGCTCGCGACGGCGCAGGATCGGCCGACCTCCGGCGAGGTGCGCGTGTTCGGGGAGGCGCCCTTCGAGCACGCGAGAATCCTCGAGCGGCTCTGCTTCATCCGCGACAACCAGCGCTACCCCGACGACTACGCGCTGAAGCACGCGATCCGCGCCGCGCGCATCTTCTACCCGAACTGGGACCAGGCGCTCGCGGACGAGCTGATCCGGCTCTTCCGCATTCCCGACAGCACCGTCGTCAAGAAGTTCTCGCGCGGTCAGTTCTCGGCGCTCGGCATCGTGCTCGGCCTCGCCTCGCGCGCCCCGATCACCTTCTTCGACGAGCCCTACCTCGGCCTCGATGCCACGGCCCGAGGCTATTTCTACGACGTGCTGCTGCGCGACTACCAGCAGCATCCGCGCACCATCGTGCTCTCGACGCATCTGATCGACGAGATGGA
>CALMSE010000101.1 GCA_937872275.1 uncultured Leucobacter sp.
GGCGCAACGCGGCGCTCGTCTCGGTGCGGCCGGGTGCGCGGCGACGACTGCGGGGCGCCCGCGTGGTGCTCGTCGACGACGTGATCACCACGGGAGCGACGGCCGCCGGGGCCTGCGCGGCGCTCGTGGCGGCAGGCGCCCGGGTGGTCGCGGTCGTCGCCCTCTGCGGGGTGCCGCGGCGCGATGGAACACGACACGCGCGGGACGATTCGGGAGTGGAGCGCGGGCCCGCGGAAACGATAGGGTTCGAGAAAGGCGTGACGGTGCGCCCGGTGTAAGGGCCACCCGCCTGAACCCGAGGAGGTCAGCATGGATGTGAACATTCGCGGACGCGGCGTGGGCGTCACCGATCGCTTCGAAGACTACGTCGGTTCGAAGACCGACAAGGTCGCCAATCTGCTTCCGAAGGCTCAGACCTTCGAGGTCAAGGTCTCCCGCCTCAGCGACCGCAGCCCCCAGCACGGCGACCGGGTCGAGATCACCGTCGTCGGCCCCGGTCCCGTGATCCGCGCCGAGAGCGCGGGCAGCGACAAGTACACCGCCTTCGACATCGCCTACGGGCGGGTGCTCGAGCGCATCCGTCGCATGAAGGATCGCCACCACGATCGCCGCGGCCGCGGCCGCACCTCGCTGGCCGAGGCGGCCGCCGCCGACTTCAGCGACGTCGACCTGCAGCCGGCATCGCTCGAGGCCATCGAGGCCGTGGCGACCGGCTCCGTGCCGATCGCCGGCACCGAGGAGGCCCGCGAGGACTACAGCCCGGTCGTGATCCGGCAGAAGGAGTTCCCCGCCGAGCGCTTCACGGTCGACGAGGCCGTCGACCAGATGGAGCTCGTGGGCCACGACTTCTTCCTCTTCGTCGAGGCCGGGTCGAGCAAGCCGAGCGTCGTCTACCGCCGCAAGGGCTGGAACTACGGCGTGATCTCGCTCGCCGAGGAGTAGTCGAGAGCGGCGGCGTGCGGCAGCCGCTCGGGGTGCATGCGTAAGGTCCAGCCCCAGCCGAGCACGCGGCGCAGGGCCTCGAAGACGATGCCGAGGCTCATCTTCGAGCGTCCCGCGCTGCGCTCGACGAAGGTGATCGGCACCTCCGAGACGGGGCAGCCGAGCCGTTCGAGGGTCCAGGCGAGCTCGACCTGGAAGCCGTAGCCCTGCGAGACGATCCTGCCGAGATCCAGCCGTTCGAGCCACTCCGTGTCGAGCACGCGGAAGCCGCTCGTGGCGTCGCGCAGGCGCGAGCGCAAGGACACCTGGGCGACGCGGGTGCCGATCCGCGAGATCCAGCGGCGGTGCAGTGGCCAGCCCTCGACGCGGCCTCCCTCGATCCACCGCGTGCCGACGACGAGGCCCGCGCCGGCCTCGGCCGCTGCGAGCAGGGCGGGCAGCTGCTCGGGGAGGTGGGAGCCGTCGCCGTCCATCTCGACGCACCAGCGGTAGCCGTGGGCGAGCGCGTGCTCGAAGCCGCGCAGATAGGCGGTACCGAGGCCGAGCTTGCGGCCGCGCTGCAGCACCGAGACGCGCGGATCGGCGGCCAGACGCTCCGCCAGCTCCGCCGTGCCGTCCGAGCTGCCGTCGTCGACGATCAGCAGATCCGCCCCCGGCACCGCGGCGGTCAGGCGCCGTGCGACATCGGCGAGAGCGCCGACCTCGTTGTAGGTGGGCACGACGACGAGCACCTCGCGACGCCCGTCCGATCCGCGCCTCTGACCGCCCGTCGCATCGCCCACCCGCCCACCCTATTGCCTCGACCTCCGCCCCCGCCCAACGCGGTCCGCTCAGGTGGGCGGGCGTCCGCGCCTGCGTCCGCGCCGCGGCACCCGAGGCCTGCATCGGCTCCGCAGCTGCGCGGTTCCGCGCAATGGGGCAGTAGTTGCGGGTGCGCGTGCTCCGCACCCGCAACTACTGCCCCATTGAAGGGGGAGGCGGGCCCCTGAGAAGACCGCACGGGAGGGCCGCGCGGGCGTCGGGGGTGAGATGCGGGAGAGGATCCGCCGCCTCCCAGGCGAGCCCGGGCCCGGCTTGCTAAGCTGAGTCGTTGTCACAATTCGGCAACGGCGGTGAGGCGTACCCGGAATGCCGGCGAGTCGCGCACCACCGTCTCACCACACAGGAGACACACGTGGCGACAGTCCTCGAACGAATGCTTCGCGTCGGCGAAGGGCGCACCCTCAAGAAGCTGACCCGCCTGACGAAGACCGTCGGCGAACTCGAGCCGATGTTCGAGGAGCTGAGCGACGAAGAGCTCCGGGGCGAGACCGCCGAGCTGCGCGAGCGGTTCGAGAACGGCGAGACCCTCGACGATCTGCTGCCCGAGGCCTTCGCCGCCGTCCGAGAGGCGGCCAAGCGCACGATCGGCCTGCGCCCCTTCGACGTGCAGGTCATGGGCGGCGCGAACCTGCACCTCGGCAACATCTCCGAGATGAAGACCGGTGAGGGCAAGACCCTCGTCGCGACGATGCCCGCCTACCTGAACGCGCTCACCGGCAGGGGCGTGCACATCGTCACCGTCAACGACTACCTCGCCACCTACCAGAGCGAGCTCATGGGCCGCGTGTTCCGCGCGCTCGGCATGACGACCGGCTGCATCGTCGCGGGACAGAACCCCGCCGAGCGCCGCAAGCAGTACGACGCCGACATCACCTACGGCACGAACAACGAGTTCGGCTTCGACTACCTGCGCGACAACATGGCCGGCACCGCCGCCGATCGCGTGCAGCGCGGCCACCACTTCGCCATCATCGACGAGGTCGACTCGATCCTCATCGACGAGGCGCGCACCCCGCTCATCATCTCCGGCCCCTCCTCGGGCGAGGCGAACCGCTGGTTCGCCGAGTTCGCGCGCATCGCCAAGCGCCTCGAGGCCGGCGCCGACTACGAGGTCGACGAGAAGAAGCGCACCGTCGGGGTGCTCGAGCCCGGCATCGAGAAGGTCGAGGACTACCTCGGCATCACGAACCTGTACGAATCGGTGAACACGCCGCTCATCTCGTTCCTCAACAACGCGATCAAGGCGCGCGCGCTCTTCACCCGCGACAAGGACTACGTCGTGCTGAACGGCGAGGTGCTCATCGTCGACGAGCACACCGGCCGCATCCTGTCCGGCCGCCGCTACAACGAGGGCATGCACCAGGCCATCGAGGCCAAGGAGAACGTGCAGGTCAAGGCCGAGAACCAGATGCTCGCCACCGTGACGCTGCAGAACTACTTCCGCCTCTACGAGAAGCTCTCGGGCATGACCGGCACCGCCGAGACCGAGGCCGGCGAGTTCATGTCGACCTACAAGCTCGGCGTGGTGCCGATCCCCACGAACAAGCCCATGGTGCGCAAGGACCAGCCCGACCTCGTCTACAAGAACGAGGAGTCGAAGTTCGCGCGCGTCGTCGAGGACATCATCGAGCGGCACGAGGAGGGCCAGCCGGTGCTCGTGGGCACCACGAGCGTCGAGAAGAGCGAGTACCTCTCGCGGCAGTTGGCGAAGGCGGGCGTGCGCCACGAGGTGCTGAACGCGAAGAACCACGCTCGCGAGGCCGCGATCATCGCGCAGGCCGGTCGCCTCGGCGCCGTCACCGTCGCCACCAACATGGCCGGCCGCGGTACCGACATCATGCTCGGAGGCAACGCCGAGTTCCTCGCGGTGCAGGAGATGGCCGCGCGCGGGCTCTCGACCGAGGAGGACCCGGACGCCTACGAGGCGGCCTGGGACGAGGTGTTCGAGGCCGTCAAGAAGACCGTCGCCGTCGAGGCCGAGAAGGTGTCCGAGGTCGGCGGTCTGTACGTGCTCGGCACCGAGCGCCACGAGTCGCGCCGCATCGACAACCAGCTGCGCGGCCGTTCCGGCCGTCAGGGCGACCCGGGCGAGAGCCGCTTCTACCTCTCGCTCACCGACGATCTGATGCGCCTGTTCAACTCGGGCGCCGCAGCCGCGCTCATGAACCGCGGCTCCTTCCCCGACGACCTCGCGATCGAGTCGAAGATGGTCACCCGCGCCATCCAGAGCGCGCAGAGCCAGGTCGAGCAGCGCAACAGCGAGATCCGCAAGAACGTGCTGAAGTACGACGACGTGCTCGACCGCCAGCGCAAGGCGATCTACACCGACCGCTCCCAGATCCTCGACGGCGAGGACATCGAGTCGCGGGTGCAGGTCTTCCGCGAGCAGGTGATCGATGCGATCCTCGACTCCCACGGGGCCGGCGACGACTGGGATCTCGACGCCCTCTGGAACGACCTGAAGCAGATCTACCCCGTCGGCATCACCGTCGACGAGGTCGTGGCGGAACGCGGGGGCAAGGGCGTGGATCGCGCCTTCCTCCGGCGCGAGATCCTCTCGGACGCGGAGGTCGCCTACCAGAACCGCGAGAAGACGCTCGGCACCGAGGCCATGCGCGAGCTGGAGCGCCGCGTCGTGCTCTCGACGGTGGATCGTCGCTGGCGCGACCACCTCTACGAGATGGACTACCTGAAAGAGGGCATCGGCCTGCGCGCCATGGCGCAGCGCGATCCGCTGGTCGAGTACCAGCGCGAGGGGTTCACGCTCTTCCAGAGCACCATGGGGCAGATCAAGGAGGAGTCGCTCGGGCTGCTCTACAACCTCGAAGTGCAGGTGCGCCCGGCCGAGGGTCCGCAGGACCACGTGCACCTCGAGGGCGGCGGACTCGAGCGCGACGAGGGCCCCGACCAGGCGAAGCTCAGCTATTCCGCTCCGACGGAGGACGGCGGCACCGAGGTGCGCGGCCCCGCGGCAGGCGGATCCGCGAACGGCAAGCGGACGAATCGCGGGCAGGCCCCGCAGTCCGTCCCGCAGACCCCGCAAGCTCCCCCGCAGCGGGGCGCCTTCGGCCAGCAGGTCGAGGGAACGCCCCCGCCGCCGGCCAACCGGGCGCAGCGACGGGCGAAGAAGTAAGACGTACGAGAGACCCCGGACGGAGACGGGTCGCCCCTCGCGGCGGCGCGCACCGGACCGGGCCCTATCGGAGAATGACGAGACATGGTGAACGATAGCGACAAGCGGCTGACGAAGAACGAGCGCCGCGAGCAGGCCCGCGAGCAGGCCCGCCTCGCGCGCGAGGCCGAGAAGAAGCGCGAGAAGCGCAACCGCCTGCTGCTGCAGGGCGGCATCGTGGTCGGAGTGCTGGCGATCCTTGCGATCGTGGGCCTCGTGCTCATGCAGACGATGAAGCCGGCCGGCCCCGGGCCTCGGAGCATGGCATCGGGCGGCGTCGTGATCACGAAGGATCTCGCGGTCGTGCAGGGTCCGGCGCTCGCCGACGGCGAGCCCCGGGTCGCGCCGGCGGTGGATCGCACCGAGACCCCGCTCGACATCACCATCTACGTGGACTACACCTGCGTGCACTGCGCCGAGTTCGAGCAGGCCTACGGCTCGGTGCTCGAGAACTGGGTGGGCAGCGGCGACGCGACCCTGCAGATCTACCCGGTCAACATCCTCGACCCGTCGACCGGCGGCGCGCGCTACTCGACCCGGGCCGCGAACCTCGTCTCCTGCATCGTCGACCAGGGCTCCGAGCCGGGAGTGGTGTTCAACCTCCACAACAACCTGCTGGGCGCCGCGACCTACAGCGAGGTGCAGGAGAACGCCGGTCTCAGCGACGAGCAGCTGCTCGGGAAGGCGGAGGCCGCCGGTGCCGACGTCAACGACGAGATCAAGCAGTGCGTCAAGGACGTGCGCTTCGCCTCCTTCGTCGCGGGCAACACGAAGGCCGCGACCGAGGACGGGATCCTCGGCCTCGCCGACGGCGCTCAGCTCGTCCGCGACGTGGTCGACGGACAGATCGAGTACCAGGACGCCGACGGCCCGCAGCGGCTGCGCGGTACGCCGCTCGTCGTCGTCAACGGGCAGGAATGGCGCTCGGATCGCGACGGCGAGTTCGAGATGTACCTCGCGAAGCTCAAGTCGGAGCTCGACGGCAAGAACGGCAGCGGCACCTCGAGCGGCAACGGCACCTCGGGCGACGCTGCGAAGGAGGAGGAGACCCAGTAGTCTCTTCTTCGAGTGGGCGGCCGGGCAGCCCGGCCGCCTCGCGCCTCCTTAGCTCATCTGGTAGAGCAGCAGCCTTGTAAACTGCAGGTGGCCGGTTCGAGTCCGGCAGGAGGCTCGTACTGGGCCCCGCCGATGCGGGGCCCTCGTGCGCGCGGCTACTCGCCGCCGCCCAGCTTCCTGACCTCGCGATCGATCGCATCGTCGGTGATCGGCCTGCCGCCGGGGCCGTACACGCTGAAGGCGGTGAAGATCGTGGCCAGGGCGAAGCCGATCATCGGCCACATCGGCCAGTAGTAGGACCGGTACCCGCTGAGAAACCAGATCACGTTCAAGAGGACCGCGATCACCGCGAAGATGATGACCATGCTCCAGAAGTCCCGCTTCGCCTTGATGCGTTTGCGCGCCGTCTCTCGAATGTCCTCGCTCATGCTCCCACGCTACCCGAGTCCGAAACGCATGTACACCGCGCCGTCGCCGATGCTCGACTAGGGTGGTGTGGTGCCGCACACACACAGCCTCCGCGTCTGGATCGCCCTCCTGGGCTCGGGGCTCGCCGGCGGCCTCGTCGCGACGCAGTCGCGCGTGAACGGAGGGCTCAGCCAGGCGATCGGCGACGGCTACGTGACCGCGGTCGTCTCGTTCGGCTCGGGCCTCGTGATCCTCGTGCTCATCGTGCTCGCCTCCCGCACCGCGCGGGGCGGCCTGCGCCGCGTGCGCGCCGAGGTGGGCGGCGGGCGCCTGCCGGTCTGGGCCCTCACCGGCGGGCTGTGCGGCGCGTTCTTCGTGCTGGGGCAGGGGCTCGTCGCGTCGGTGATCGGGCTCGCGGTCTTCACGGTCGGCGTCGTGGCGGGCCAGGTGACCGGCGGGCTCGTCATGGACCGCATCGGCCTCGGGCCGGGCGGACGGGTGGATCCGAGCGTGCAGCGCATGCTCGGCGCCGCGCTCGCAGTCGTCGCGGTGGGGCTGTCGGTGCTGGCCGATCTGCTCGGCGGCGGTGCCGGGCTCTGGCTCGTGGTCATCCCCGTGGTCGCGGGCGTCGGCGTCGCATGGCAGTCGGCCATGAACGGACTCGTGCGCTCGGCCGCGCACAGCGCGATCACGGCCACGTTCATCAACTTCGTGGTCGGCACCTCGGTGCTCATCGTGGCCGCGGGGATATCGGTCGCGGTGAACGGCTGGCCCGCGGACTGGCCGGCCGATCCGCTGCTCTACATCGGCGGAGCGACGGGGGTGGTCTTCATCGGCGTCGCGGCGCTGCTCGTGCGCACGGCCGGCGTGCTGCTGCTGAGCATGTCGAACGTCGCGGGCCAGCTGATCGCCGCGGTCGCCTTCGAGGCCGGCCTGCCCCTCGCCGACGGGGTGACCCCCGGGCTGCTCGTCGGAGCGGCGGTGGCGCTCGCCGCCGTGGTGATCGCGGCGCTGCCGAGGCGTACGCGCCCTTCCGCCGCCTGAGCTCGGCTCGGCGAGTCAGCTCTCGGCGTCGTCGGCCTCCGGGTCGAACGACAGCGCGAGCGAGTTCATGCAGAAGCGGTCGCCGGTGGGCGTGCCGAAGCCGTCGGGGAAGACATGGCCGAGGTGCGATCCGCATCGCGCGCAGCGCACCTCGGTGCGGGTCATGCCGAGGGTCGTGTCCTCGACCAGCTCGACCGCATCGGGGCGCACGCTCTCGTAGAAGCTCGGCCAGCCGCAGTGCGACTGGAACTTCGTTCCGCTCTTGAAGAGCTCGTTGCCGCAGGCGCGGCAGCTGTAGAAGCCGTCGCCCCACTCCTCCAGCAGTTCCCCCGTCCCGGCGCGCTCGGTGGCGGCCTGGCGCAGGATCGCATACTCCTCGGGGCTCAGCCGCTCGCGCCACTCGGCGTCGCTGAGCGCGAACTCGTAGCCGCCGTCGGCGTCGTTCGAGGTGCTCATGGTCCTCCTCCTCGCGGGTCCGGTGCGCCCGATGGGCCCTGGTACCCGCCAGCCTACGCCCGCCCGCTCCGCGCGTCCTGGGCGTCGGCTTGTCCCCGAGGAGATTGTAAGGCTAACCTTACTTTCATGCGATCTTTGCATTCGCGCCCGATACGTGCCGTATCCGCTGCGATCCTCTCAGGCCTGCTCGTGCTCTCGGCGACCGGATGCGCACTCGTCTTCGGCGACGACCCCGAGATCAGCGACCTCTCGCAGGCGGCCGCCGACAGTCCCCGCTTCTTCGAGGGGCACGACACCGCCCTGCTCGAATCGAACGACATCGTGCCGATCGCCGAGAACCCCGAGCCGCGGCTGCCGGTGTCCTTCACGGGACTCGACGACGTCACGGTCGAGATCGCCGACACGAGCCGGATCCTGGCGCTCGACGGCACCGGCAGCCTGGCCTCGATCGTATTCGGGCTCGGCTTCGGCCCGAGCGTGGTCGGCCGCGACCTCACCACCGGCTTCGACTCGGCGAAGGACTTGCCGCTCGTGATGAACGGTCACTCGCTGAACGCCGAGGCGATCCTCGAGCTGAATCCGACGCTGATCCTCACCGATTACAGCGTCGGACCGTACGACGTGCAGCTGCAGATGCGCAACTCCGGCATCCCGATCGTGTTCTTCGAACCGGCCGAGAACCTCGACGAGATCCCGCGCCTGATCTCCGACGTCGCGACCGCGCTCGGCGTGCCCGAGCTCGGCGAGCTCTACGTCGACGACTTCGACCGGCGCCTCGCCGACACGCTCGCCCGCATCGAGGCCGTGGTCCCCGAGCGCGAGGAGGACCGGGTGCGCATGGTCTTCCTCTACATGCGCGGCCGCGCCGGCGTCTACCACATGTTCGGCAACAACCCCGACGGCTCCACGGGCGCCGCGGGCGTGCTCATCGAGTCGCTCGGCGGCGTCGACGTGGCCGGCGAGCAGAACTGGGTGAGCGGATCGCTCACCGCCGAGGGGCTGATGAAGCTCGAGCCCGATCTGATCCTGATGCTGACCCTCGGCCTCGAGTCGGTCGGCGGGGTCGAGGGGCTGATGGGGATCCCCGGCGTGGCCCAGACCCCCGCCGGGGAACGCGGTCGAGTGGTCGACATGAGCGACTACGAGATGTTCACCTGGGGGCCGCGCACCCCGGAGGTGCTGGCCGCGCTGGCCGAGGCGATCTACCGCGTCGACCTCGACGAGGCGACTCCGTGAGCGTCGAGACCGAGCCGCTCCGCCTGCCCCGCACCCCGCTGCAGCTGCCGCGGGTGCTCGACTACGAGGCCGATCCGAAGGCGCTCCCCAAGCCGAAGAAGCTGCGGATCACGCTGATGTTCGTCGTGCTCGGAGTCGGCCTCATCGCAGCCGCCCTGGTCTCGGCCGCGATCGGGCAGATGCAGATCCCGCTCGTCGAGGTGATCGGCTCGCTCTGCCGCAGGGTCGGCCTCGAGTGCGGCGCGGCGGCCAGCCATCCGAACGCCGACGCGGCGCTGTGGGAGGTGCGCTTCCCCCGCGTGGTGCTCGCCGTCTTCGTCGGCGCCTCGCTCGCGACCGCCGGCGCCATCATGCAGGGCGTCTTCGGCAATCCGCTCGCGGATCCCGGCATCATCGGCGTCTCCTCGGGCGCCGCCGTCGGCGCGAGCCTCATGATCGTCACCGGTCTCGCGGCCGGCAGCACCTTCGCGATCCCGCTCGGGGCCTTCGTGACCGGGGTGGGCACGGCGCTCCTCATCTACTCGATCTCGCGCTCGCGCGGTCGCACCGAGGTCGTGACCCTGATCCTCACGGGCATCGCCGTGAACGCCTTCGCCGGGGCGGCGCTCGCGCTGATGACGTTCGCGAGCACCACCAACCAGCGCGAGCAGATCGTCTTCTGGCAGCTGGGCAGCATCGCCGGGGCGCTCTGGAGCTCGGTCGCGACCGTGCTGCCGCTGCTCGTCGTGGGGCTCGTCTTCGCGTTCCTCATCGCGGGCAAGCTCGACCTGCTGAGTCTCGGGGACGACGCGGCCCGCCACCTCGGCGTCGACATCGAGCGTCTGCGCATCGGTTCCATCCTGATCGTCGCGCTGCTCACCGCGGCGGCCGTCGCCTTCGCCGGCATCATCGGCTTCGTCGGGCTCGTGATCCCGCATCTGATCCGCATGCTCGTGGGGCCCGGCCACCGGGTGCTGGTGCCCGCCAGCGCCCTGGGCGGGGCCGTGCTGCTCGTGCTCGCGGACACGTTCGCGCGCACCGCGGTGCCCTACGCGGAGCTGCCGCTCGGCATGCTCACCGCGCTCATCGGCGGACCGTTCTTCTTCTTCCTGCTGAAGAGCAGCCGGACCCGGAACGGGGGGTGGTAGCGGTGGCGGGGCGGATCGGCGCCGCGACCCGTCGGCCCGCTTCGGGCGCCCCGCTCGTTCCGGGCGCCCCGGCTCCGTCGGAC
>CALMSE010000102.1 GCA_937872275.1 uncultured Leucobacter sp.
CGGGCAGCGTCATCGCCGTCGTCGCCACCGACGCGCCGCTGCTGCCCGGGCAGTGCGAGGCGCTGGCCCGGCGGGTGCCGCTCGGCCTCGCCCGCACCGGTACGACGGGCAGCCATTTCTCGGGCGACATCTTCCTCGCGCTCTCGACGGCGAACGAGGGAGCGCTCGCCTCGCGCATGGCCGCGGACGGCGAGGCTGTGGAGCGCATCGAGCACGTCGCGTGGGGCCGCATCGACCCGCTCTACGCCGCAGTGGTCGAGGCGACCGAGGAGGCGGTGCTGAACGCCCTCGTCGCGGCCGAGGACATGGTCGGCCGCGACGGCCACGAGAGCTTCGCCCTTCCTCACGGAGAGGTGAGCGCCGCCTTCGGCGGGTGAATTACTGACTGCAAGGTAACAAAATTGTTTCGTCGGTGTTATTTCTAGACTCTGAGTCTAGACACGGGATCCGGAGTATGTTTCACTTTCGGTACTCGCGCTCGCGCGATCCGTTCACCGCTGAAAGGAACCCCACTCATGCTCTTCGACCGACGCACCGGGAAGCGCCTCGCCGCAGGCGCCGTGGCCCTGGCCGCAGCCGTCTCCCTGGCCGCCTGCACCGGCCCCGACGCCGCCACGAACGACTCCTCAGGCACGGAGGGATCGGGCGACGTCAACCGCAGCATCGTCTTCGACTACCCCTACACGATGCTCCCCGTCTATCCGATCGTGCTGGCGGCCGCCCAGGAGGAGGCCGACGCGCAGGGCTACGAGCTGCTGACGACGGAGGACGAGGCGTCGCTCGACAAGCAGGTCGCGAACCTGGGCACGATGATCACCCGCGGCGTCGGCGCCATCGTCTCCTTCCCCATCGAGACGAGTGCGCTCGCCCCGACGCTCGAGCAGGCCCAGACCGCGGGGACCAAGTGGATCACCTACGGCGGCAACATGGACGGCGAGGACGGCTCGCTCGACCTCGCCAACACCGAATCGGGCGAGCTCACCGCCAAGGCGCTGGGCGACTGGCTCGACGCCCAGGGCATCACGAGCGGCACGGTGCTCGTGCTCGGCAACGACACGGTCGAACTCGGCCGCCAGCGCACCGACGGCATGATCGAGGGGCTGAAGGAGTACGCCCCGGGCCTCACCGTGGTGCAGGAGCTCGCGCTCGGCTCCGACGAGGGCTCCTCGGTCACGCAGGCCAAGCTCGTCGCCGATCCCTCGATCGACTACGTGCTCGCGGTGAACGACGACACCGCCATCGGCGCCGCGAACGCCTTCCAGGAGGCCGGCAAGGACGTGGCGACCAGCTTCATCGCCGGCAACGACGGCGCGCCGAACGTGCTGAAGGACATCCGAGACGGCAACGGCTACGTCAAGGCCACCATCGCGCTGAACCTCTCCGAGGTCGGCCGCGCGCTGGTGCAGACCTCGATCGCGGCGATCGAGGGCACCGGCAGCACCACCTGGTCGGCCACGCCGGTGCTCGCCACCAAGGACGCGCCCGAGCTCGACGAGCTGATCGCTCAGTTCGACTGACCCCATGACGACGTCCTCCCCCGCCCCCGCGGCGACGGAGATCCTCGTCGTGCGAGGGGCCGTGAAGCGCTACGGCGACTTCGCGGCCCTTCGCGGCGTCGATCTCTCGGTCCGTCCGGGCTCCGTCCACGCCCTGCTGGGCCATAACGGCGCGGGCAAGTCCACCCTCATCGAGATCATTGGCGGCGCGAACGCGCTCACCGAGGGCACGCTCGAGCTCGAGGGCGAGCCCCGGCAGTTCAGCGGCCCCCGCGAGGCCGGCGAGCTCGGCATCTCGGTGATCCACCAGCACCTCAGCCTGGTCGACTCGCTGACCGTCGCCGACAACATCTTTCTCGGCGACGAGGTCGCCCGGCACGGGCTGCTGCGTCGGCGCCAGCAGCTCGACGAGTCCCGGCGGCTGCTCGACCGGGTCGGCGCCGCCTGCGCACCGCAGGATCTGGTCTCACAGCTGTCCGCGGCTCAGCGGCAGCTGGTCGAGATCGCCAAGGCGCTGCGCCGCGACACCCGGCTGCTGATCCTCGACGAGCCCACCGCCGCGCTCTCCGACACGGAGTCGCAGCGCCTGGGCTCCCTCGTGCTGCAGCTGCGCGACGAGGGCCTCGGCATCATCTACGTCACCCACCTCCTACAGGAGGTCGAGCGGCTCGCCGACGAGGTCACGGTGCTCGAGGACGGGAGGGTCTCGTTCTCGGGCTCGGCCCGCGGCCTGAGCCGCGCCGAGCTCGTGCGACTCATCTCGGGCGATCGCGTGTCGCATCCGGTGCCCACCGAGACCGCGCAGCTGCGTGTGACGGCGCGCGCGGAGGGCGTGCGGGCGATCGAGGCGGTCGCCCTGCGCGGCGACGGCTTCGGACCGATGGACGTCTCGCTCGCCCCGGGCGAGATCGTGGGTCTCTTCGGCATGCTGGGCTCCGGCCGGGGCGAGTTCCTCGAGACCCTGGCCGGCGCGCGCCGGGCGGGCGGCGGCGAGCTGCGCTTCGCCGGAGAGCCGACCTCGTTCGCCTCGCCAGCGCACGCGGCGCGGGCCGGGATCCACCTCGTCGGCGCCGATCGGGCCCGGAGCGGGGTACTGCACGGCATGTCGGTGTTCGACAACATGCTCGTATCGGCATATCCCCGTCTCAGCCGCCGCGGATGGCGCAGACGCCGCTCCGAGCGGTCGCTGTACGCCGAGACGGTGCGCGCGTTCGATCTGCGCGCCACCGCGCGCTCGATGATCGGCACGCTCTCCGGCGGCAACCAGCAGAAGGTGATGCTCGGCCGCGCGGCCTACGCCTCGGAGGAACCGCTCGCGCTGCTGCTCGACAGCCCCACCCAGGGCGTGGACGTCGGCGCGCGCGCCGACATCTACCGCAGCCTGCGACGCCTCGCCGACGAGCAGGAGGTCGCGGTGCTCTTCTCCTCGAGCGACCCCGAGGAGATGCTCGACCTCGCCGACCGCATCCTCGTGGTGCGCCGGGGCGAGGTCGTCGCGGAGCTCGACGCGCGCGACGCCACGGACACCCGGCTCATCTCCCTCGCCTCGCACGGCGCCGACGCCGCGGTGCCGACGCCCCCGGCCGACGCGGCCGCCCCCGCACCCACCGACCCCGAGGATGCCCCATCATCATGACCACCACCATCGACCACGCTCCGGCGCGCGCCGGATCGGATCTCGTCCGGCGCCTGCGTGCGGGCGCCATGCAGAACATCCTGCTGCTCGGCCTCATCGTGCTCGGCCTCGTGTTCCAGCTCGCGACCGGCGTCTTCCTCAACCCCGCGAACCTCCGCGGCATCCTGCTCGACAGCGCGGTCCTGCTGATCGTCTCGGTGCCCGCCGCGCTGCTGCTGATCTCCGGCTACGTGGACCTCTCGATCGGCTCGGTCGTGGGGCTCGGCGGCATCACCGCCGCCATGCTCCTCACGCAGGGCGCGCCGACGGCCGTCGCCATCGTGGCCGCCCTCGCCGCGTGCGCACTCATCGGGCTGCTGAACGCCACGCTCATCACCGTCACCCGGCTCTCCCCCCTGATCGTCACGCTCGGCACCCTCTCGCTGACCTACGGCATCACGCGGGGGGTGAGCTCGCTGCCGCTCTCGGGATTCCCCGCCGACTTCCGCATGATCGGCGGCGGCGCGGTCGCGGGCATCCCGATCCCGGTCATCATCTCCGCCGTCGTCGCGCTGATCGGCTGGTTGTTCGCCGCGCAGATCGCGGCCGGCCGCCACGTCTATGCCATCGGCTCGAACCCGGCGGCCTCCTACCTCTCCGGCCTGCGCGTCAGGCTCATCCCCATGCTCCTGTACATCGTCGTCGCCGTGTTCGCCGGCTTCGGCGGGATCATCAGCGCGAGCCGCCTGGGCAGCGCCTCCTCCGGAACCCTCGGAGTCGGCTTCGAGATCACCGTCCTCACCGCACTGCTGCTCGGCGGCATCAGCTTCACCGGCGGCAGCGGCAGCGTGGTCGGCGTCGTCATCGGCGTGCTCTTCCTCGGCACCCTGCAGAACGGGCTCACCCTCATCGGGATCCCCTCCTTCTGGCAGAACATCGCCACCGGTGCGGTGCTGGTGCTCGCCGCGGGACTCAACTACATCAACGAGAAACGGCGCACCTCGAGGCGCTGAACCCACACGAAAGGCAGAACCATGACAGCGCAGACACCCGACACCATCGTCGTAGGCGCCAAGGTCTTCACGGTCGACGCGGAGAACTCCTGGGTCGAGGCGTTCGCCGTCTCGGAGGGCACCATCGTCGCCACGGGCACGACCGCCGAGATCGAAGCCCTCGCCGGCCCCGGCACCAGGCGCGTCGACGCCGGCGGGCGCATGATCATGCCCGGCATCGTCGACGTGCACTCGCACCTGATCCTCGGCGGCCAGCAGACCGCGTGGGAGCTCCCGATCCAGCCCACCTGGTCGATCGACGAGGTCATCGCGACGGTCGCCGGGGCGGCGGCCGACCTCCCGGAGGATTCGTGGATCATCGGCGGCATCGTGGGCAGCCTCGCCATGAACGAGATCACCGACGCCTCCTACCTGGCCCGTCTCGACGAGGCGGCCGGTGGCCGACCGGTGCTGCTGCGCGACGACACGCAGCACAACCGCTGGGTGAACTCGGTGACGCTCGCCCTCATGGGCGTGGACGAGCGCACCCCGAACCTCGAGGGGGGCGAGTACGTGCGCGACGCGCAGGGCCGCCTCACCGGGGTGATGTGGGAGCTCGCCTCGCGGCACGCCGAGGAGACGGCCGTCGCCGCGATCCCGGGGCAGGATCACCGCAACCAGGTCTCCGCCGCCGAGTCGATCCGGATCATGAACTCGTACGGGGTCACCGCCACGCAGGAGGCCGCGACCTTCGAGTCCGCGCTCAAGGCCTTCAGCGAGCTCGATCGCGCAGGCGGGCTGAACGCCTGGGTCGTGGCCTCGATGCCCGCCCGCGACTTCGTGGTGGGCGTGGGCGACGTCGGCGCGACGCTGTACGACCGGGCCGAGCAGCACCGCAGCGAGCACGTGCGGCCCGACTTCGTGAAGGCGGTCGTCGACGGCATCCCCATGTCGTACACCGCGACGTTCCTCGAGCCCTACAAGCCCGGGCACAACCACGACGCCTGCTACCGCGGCGTCTCGTACTTCACCATGCCGGAGCTGGTCGAGCTGCTCGACCAGTGCTACGCGCGGGGGCTCGGCTGCAAGATGCACGCCACCGGCGACGGCAGCGTGCACGAGATCCTCGACGCGGTCGAGATCGTGCGGAAGCTGCGGGGCCCCGGCCCCGTCTTCCACATCGCGCACGTCGAGTTCGCCACGCCCGAGGACGTGGCGAGGTTCAAGCAGCTCGACGTGGTGCCCGACGTGTCCCCCTCGATGTGGTTCCCGAGCCCCATGTCGATCGCCATCGACGCCGTGCTGCACGAGCAGGTGGTCAAGCGGATGTGGCCGCTGCGCGAGCTGGTCGACGCGGGCGCGCTGCTCTCGGCGGGCTCCGACTGGCCGTGCGCGCTGCCCACGCCCGATCCCTGGGTCGGCATCGAGACGATGGTCACCCGGGCGAACCCGGATCCCGCCTTCCCCGGCACGCTCAACCCCGACCAGGCGCTCACGCTCGGCGAGGTGATCCGCGTCTACACGCACAACCCGGCGGTCGCGATGGGGCTCGGAGAGGTGACCGGGTCGATCGAGGTGGGCAAGGCCGCCGACTTCATCGTGCTCGACCGCAACCTGTTCGAGATCGAGCCCCGCGACGTGCACCGCACCCGGGTGGAGCAGACCTGGTTCGGCGGGAGGCTCGTGCACGAGGCCGCATGAGGCAGGGGAGCTCCGCGCCGCGCCCGCGCGGGGCTCCCTCCCACCCCGCCCCGTGTGGTTGACTTTGAGAAGACCCCCGATCCCCGACGACCCCGAAAGCCTGAGCCGTGCCGACGAAGCCCCTGGGACTGCGCGAGCGCAACCGCATCCGCACCCGAGACGAGATCCTCGTCGCCATGTCCGTGCTGCTCGGCGAGCGCGCCTACGAGACCATCACCATCGACGACGTGGCGCAGCGCGCCGGGGTCTCGCGCGGCACCATCTACACCTACTTCCCCGACGGCCGGGATCAGCTGGTGCGCGACGCCTATCAGCGCACGGCCGACATCGTATCCGCGGACGGCGCGATCCAGCGAGACCAGCAGGGCTCGACCACCGACCGCATCATCGGCCTCGCCACGGCGCTCGTCGGCGTCGCCGTCACCCCCGAGGGCCGCTTCTACGGGCGGATGGGGCCCGACATCCTCGGCGCGCTCGCGGGCCGCACGGGCTCCGCCTCGCGGCTCTTCCGCTCGATGCTGGCCGAGGATCTCCGGCAGGCCGCCGCCAGCGGCGAACTGCCCGCCGATGCGCCGATCGACGAGCTCGCCGTGCTCATCTCCGGCGCGATGCGGGAGATCGGCGTCGCCGCCGCCGAGGAGCCCGAGCGCGCCCCGCAGCTGCTGCGCGCGCTGCGGATCAGCTGCGACGCGCTGCTCGCGCCCGGCGGGGCGCGGTAGCCTCCCTGCGGCGGTCGGTCCTCCGGCCCCGGTTCACGCCCCCGCGTTCGCCTCGAGCTCGGCCGAGATCCGCACGATGAACGGCATGACCTCGTCGATGACGAACTGCGCGGTGGGGGTCTCGGAGCGGGTGGCCGCCCAGCCCAGATAGGTGTAGCCGCGCGCGACGAGGAACACCTCGAGCATCCGCTCCTCCTCCTCGCTCAGCGCGCGCTCGGCACGGTACCCGCGCAGCAGGGAGGCGCGGAAGCGCTCGTAGTCCGCGTGCTGCAGGAACCAGAACAGCACGGTCGCGAGGTCGAAGAGGTACCAGCCGTCGCCGAAGTCGTCGAAGTCGATGACCACGAGCTCTTCGCCCGCGACCAGCACGTTCTCGGGGGTGAAGTCTGCGTGGATCGTGCCGTAGACCTCGGCGGCCGTGCCGAACTCGGCGAGCGAGGCGAAGATCAGCTCGCGGGTGCGGAGGAGCTGCTGCCGGCCGGCGTCGTCGAGCCCGGGGATGGTGAGGGCGTCGCCCCACAGCGCCCGCTCGCCCACGAGGCCCTCGGCGTCCCAGGGCACGCGGGGGAAGCTGCGCTTGCCGGCGAGCTCCTCCGCGACCTGGTGCATGCGCGCGGCGATGCCGCCCATGATCGCGAAGAGCTCCTCGTCGATGTCGGCGTGGGGGTCGGCTTCGATGTCGCCCAGCGGCTCGGAGCCCTCGAGCCAGCGCTGCGCGTCGACGACCACCTCGATCTCGCCGTCGCCGACCACCGCGGTGTAGCCGCCGGCCGTCGTGGGCACGAGCCGCACCACGGGGAACCCCCGCTCGGCCAGCACCTCGATGAACTCCGACTCGGCGGCGACCTCCTCCTGGCCGCGATAGCCGGGCCGGTGCAGTCGCAGGGCGATGGCGCCGTCTGGGGTGTCCGCCCGGAAGACGGTGTTCTCGCGCATCTTCACGAAGGTGAGGGGCACGGTCTCGGGATCGAAGCCGAACTCGGTCAGGGCCAGTTTCGCGAGGACGAGCGAGTTCGTTTCGTTGAGAGCCATGGATCGCCTTTCATGCTGCCCGGTATGCCGCGGTACGCTGCATCGAGAGTATTCGTCCAGGCAAAATTTGTAAACACCTTGTTTAAAAATTGTTCGCTGGATACGATTATCACATCCAGTCTACCTGCTGACTGCAGTGATCCGAAGGAGTCATGATGCCCGCGAAGAGCAGCACCACCGCCCCCACCCTGCTCGAGCGCCGCAAGGCGGTTCTCGGCCCGCACTCCCCCCTCTTCTACGACAATCCGCTCGAGCTCGTCAGCGGCAAGGGCGTCTGGCTGCGCTCCGCCGACGGCGGGCGCTACCTCGACGCCTACAACAACGTGCCGCACGTCGGCCACGGCCACCCGAAGGTCGCGAACGCGATCTCGCAGCAGATGCGCAAGCTCGCCATCAACACCCGGTACCTGAACACCCGCGTGGTCGACTACGCCGAGGCGCTGCTCGCCGAGTTCCACCCCTCCCTCGACCGCGTCTCCTTCGGCAACAGCGGCTCCGAGGCGAACGAGCTCGCGATCCGCGTCGCACGCTTCCACAGCGGCAACACCGGCATCATCATGAGCGATTTCAGCTACCACGGCACCACGCTCACCCTCGCCCAGCTCACCACGGGGCTCACCACCAGCGAGCCGCGGGGCGACAACGTCCGCGTCATCCGCATCCCCGACTCCACCGGGCTGAACAAGACGCAGTCGAAGGCGCTGCTCAGGCAGTCGCTCGCCGAGGTCGACGCGGCGATCGCCTCGCTGCAGGAGGCCGGGTACGGCGTCGCGGCGACGATCCTCGATCCGCTGTTCTCGACCGAGGGCCTCGTCGTGCCCCCCGCCGGCTACATCGAGGGCCTCGTGAAGCGCGTGCACAAGGCCGGCGGCCTCTACGTCGCCGACGAGGTGCAGTCGGGGTTCGGGCGGATCGGCCGTCTCATGTGGGGCCACGAGCTCTTCGACGCGGTTCCCGACATCGTGACGATGGGCAAGCCCATGGGCAACGGCCACCCCATCGGCGGCGCGGTCATGCGCGCGGACCTGCTCGAGCCCTTCGGGGCCGCGAACATGTACTTCAACACCTTCGCGGGCAACCCCGTCTCGTCGGCCGCCGGCCACGCCGTGCTGCAGGTGATGGAGGAGGAGGGCCTGCGGGCGCGGGCCGAGGAGCTCGGCGAGCACCTGCAGACCGAGCTCGCGCGCGAGCTCGCGGGCAACCCCCGCATCGACGGTGTGCGCGGCGACGGACTCTTCGCCGGCATGCGCTTCCTCGACCCCGAGACGGGCGAGCCCGATGCGGCCACCACGAAGCGAGTCGTCGAGACGATGTACGGGGAGCACGTGCTCATCAGCCGCATCGGCCGCGACGACAACGTGCTGAAGGTGCGCCCGCCGCTCGCCGTGCAGCGCAAGGACATCGATCTCCTGGTCGACAAGCTCACCGGCGTGGTCCGCGGGCTCGACGCCTAGGCAGGCGGCAGCCTCCAGTCCACGCCGGGCGCGCCCTGCGCCTCGAGCGCGGCGTTCGCTCGGCTGAACGGCCGCGATCCGAAGAAGCCGCGCGAGGCCGAGAGCGGCGAGGGGTGCGGGCTCTCGATGCGCGGCACGGAGCCCAGCATCGGGCCGAGCGAGCGGGCGTCGCTGCCCCAGAGGATCGCGACGAGCGGGCCCCCGCGATCCACGAGGGCGCGGATCGCGCACTCCGTGAAGGCCTCCCACCCCTTGCCGCGGTGCGACGCGGGCGCTCCGGCGCGCACGGTGAGCACGCGGTTCAGCAGCATGACCCCGTGATCCGCCCAGGCCGTGAGGTCGCCGTGCGGGGCCGGCGGGATGCCGAGGTCGTCGTTCAGCTCGCGGTAGATGTTCTGCAGGCTGCGCGGGATCGGCCGCACGTCGGGAGCGGTCGCGAAGGAGAGCCCGATCGGGTGGCCGATCGTGGGGTAGGGATCCTGCCCCACGATCAGCACCCGCACATCGGCGAGCGGGCGCCGGAAGGCGGCGAGGATGCGGTCGCCCGCCGGCAGCACGCGGTGCCCCGCGGCGCGCTCGGCGTTCAGGAAGCGGCCGAGCTCGGCGAGACGATCCTCGACCGGCGCGAGCGCCTCGGCCCAGTCCGGGGCGATGTGGCCCGCCGCCGCGAGCTCCGACAGGTTCATGCCCACGCGGTCACTCCTTGGGCGCGAGCGGGCCGCGGTGGGTGTGGAAGACGCTCGACTGCGCGACCGGCCGCAGCACGATGAGATCCTGGTTGACGTGCGGAGGCTGCTCGAGAGCGGAGGCGACGACGCCCGCCACGTCCTCCGCGGTGAGCGGTACGACGTCGGCGTAGGGCTTCGCCGCGCCCGCCGCGTCGCCGCGCAGCCGGTTCAGCGTGAACTCCTCGGTGTGCACGAGCCCCGGCGCGACCTCCATCACCCGGATCGGCTCCCCCGCGAGTTCGAGGCGCAGCACCTCGGTCACTGCGTGGGCGGCGTACTTCGCGGCGTTGTACCCGCCGCCGCCAGGGTAGGCCGCGAGCCCCGCGGTCGAGGTGAGGTTCACGATCGACGCCCAGCCGTGGGCGCGGGCCGCATCGCGCAGCACGGGCAGCAGCGCCGCCGTGACGGTGCGCAGGCCGATCACGTTGACCTCGAACATCCAGCGCCAGTCGTCGTTCGACGCCCGCTCCACCGGCTCGGTGCCGAGCGCCCCGCCCGCGTTGTTGAACAGCACGTCGGCTCCGCCGGTCTCCGCGACCTCGCGCGCCATCGCGGCGACCTGCGCCTCGTCGGTCACGTCGCAGACGATCGCGCGGGCGCCGGTCTCGGCGGCGAGCGCCGCGA
>CALMSE010000103.1 GCA_937872275.1 uncultured Leucobacter sp.
TCATCAAGGCGCTCGGCAAGGGCCTGCTCAAGGTGATGAGCAAGATGGGCATCTCGACCGTCGCCTCCTACTGCGGCGCGCAGACCTTCGAGGCCATCGGCCTCTCCCAGGAGGTCGTCGACCGCTACTTCACCGGCACCTCCTCCAAGCTCGGCGGGGTCGGCCTCGACGTGCTCGCGGCCGAGGTCGCAGCGCGCCACCGCCGCGCCTACCCCGACGACCCCGCCGCTCTCGCGGGGCGCCGCCTCGAGACCGGCGGCGAGTACCGCTGGCGCCGGGGCGAGGAGCCGCATCTCTTCGACCCGGAGACCATCTACAAGCTGCAGCACGCCACGCGCACCGCGCGCCGCGACATCTTCGCCGAGTACACGGCGCGGGTGAACGAGCAGCAGGAGCGGCTCATGACGCTGCGCGGGCTCTTCCGCTTCGCGCCGCAGCGGAAGCCGGTGCCCCTCGACGAGGTGGAGCCGATCGAGGCGATCATGCCGCGCTTCGCCACGGGTGCCATGAGCTACGGCTCGATCTCGCCCGAGGCGCATCAGACGCTCGCGATCGCGATGAACCGCATCGGCGGCCGCTCGAACACGGGGGAGGGCGGCGAGAGCGAGGACCGGCTCACCGATCCCGAGCGGCGCAGCTCGATCAAACAGGTCGCCTCTGGGCGCTTCGGCGTCACCTCGATGTACCTGACGAACGCCGACGAGATCCAGATCAAGCTCGCCCAGGGCGCGAAGCCGGGGGAGGGCGGGCAGCTGCCCCCGCAGAAGATGTACCCGTGGATCGCGCGCACCCGGCACGCGACGCCGGGCGTGGGGCTCATCTCCCCGCCGCCGCACCACGACATCTACTCGATCGAAGACCTGAAGCAGCTCATCTTCGACCTGAAGCGAGCGAATCCCGGTGCGCGCATCTCGACGAAGCTCGTCTCGCAGTCGGGCATCGGCCCCGTCGCAGCAGGCGTGGCCAAGGCCCTCAGCGACGTGGTGCTCGTCTCGGGCCACGACGGCGGCACCGGGGCGAGCCCGATGAACTCGCTGAAGCACGCGGGCGCGCCATGGGAGCTCGGCCTCGCCGAGGCGCAGCAGACGCTGATGCTCAACGGGCTGCGCGATCGCGTGGTGCTGCAGGTCGACGGCCAGCTGAAGACCGGCCGCGACGTGGTGGTGGCGGCGCTGCTGGGGGCCGAGGAGTTCGGCTTCGCCACCTCGGCGCTCGTCGTCTCGGGCTGCATCATGATGCGCGTGTGCCATCTCGACACCTGCCCGGTGGGCGTCGCGACGCAGAACCCCGAGCTGCGCAGCCGCTTCACCGGCCAGGCGGAGCACGTCGTCAACTTCTTCCGCTTCATCGCCGAGGAGGTCCGCGAGATCCTCGCGTCGCTCGGCTACCGCTCGCTCGAGGAGGCGGTGGGCGACACCGCCGCGCTCGACGTCGACGAGGCGATGCGGCACTGGAAGGCCGAGGGCCTCGACCTCACGCCGATCCTGCGCGGGCCCGTCTTCGCCGAGGACGAGCCGCGCCGCCACGGCCGCGAGCAGGACCACGAGCTCGCCGAGCACTTCGACCACGCGCTCATCGACTCCTCCTCCGACGCGCTCGAACGGCGGGAGCCGGTGGTGATCGACGTGCCCATCCGCAACGTGGACCGCGCCGTCGGCACCATGCTCGGGCACGAGGTGACGAAGCGCTTCGGCTCGGCGGGACTCGCCCCCGAGACGATCGACATCACGCTGACGGGCTCGGCCGGGCAGTCGCTCGGCGCATTCCTGCCGGCGGGCATCACGCTGCGGCTCATCGGCGACGCGAACGACTACGTGGGCAAGGGGCTGTCGGGCGGCGAGATCACCGTTCGCCCGCACCCCGCCGCGGGGCACCCCGCCGCGGGCAACGTCATCGCGGGCAACGTCATCGGCTACGGCGCCACGAGCGGGGCGCTGTGGATCGCGGGCGTCGTCGGCGAGCGCTTCCTCGTGCGCGGCTCGGGCGCCACGGCGGTCGTCGAGGGCACGGGCGACCACGCGCTCGAGTACTTCACCGGCGGCTTCGCGCTGATCCTCGGCCCCACCGGCCGCAACATCGGCGCGGGCATGTCGGGCGGCGAGGCCGTGCTGCTCGACCTCGACCCGGCGGACGTCAACTCGGCGGAGCTCGGCAGCGGCTCGCTGCTGCTGCAGCCGCTCGACCAGGAGCTGCGCGGGCGCGTGCTCTCCCTGCTGAAGCGGCACCAGGAGCAGACGGGCTCGGAGCTCGCGGCCTCCCTGCTGTCGCAGCTCGAGACGGACGCCGAATCCGTCTGGGCCCGATTCACCCGCCTGATCCCGCGCGACTACGCGCGCGTGCTCGAGATCCGCGAGCTCGCCCGCGAAGAGGGCCGGGATCCCGACGGCGACCACGCGTGGTCGCAGATCCTGGAGGCGACCCGTGGCTGATCCGCGCGGATTCCTGAAGACCCGCGAGCGCGAGCTCGCCCCGAAGCGCCCGGTCGCGCTGCGCCTCATGGACTGGCGGGAGGTGGCGGACATCGCCGACCCGACCATGGTCTCGCGCCAGGCCTCGCGCTGCATGGACTGCGGCGTGGCCTTCTGCCACCAGGGCTGCCCGCTCGGCAACCTCATCCCCGAGTGGAACGACCTCGTGTACCGGGGCCGCGAGCGCGAGGCGCTCGACCGCCTGCACGCGACGAACAACTTCCCCGAGTTCACCGGCCGCGCCTGCCCCGCTCCCTGCGAATCGGCCTGCGTGCTCGGCATCAACCAGCCGGCCGTCACCATCAAGCAGATCGAGAACTCGATCATCGACCAGGGCTTCGCGAACGGCTGGGTGGTGCCCGTACCGCCCGAGCGGCTCACCGGCAAGACCGTCGCGGTCGTCGGCTCGGGACCGGCAGGGCTCGCCGCCGCGCAGCAGCTCACCCGGGCCGGGCACACGGTCGCCGTCTACGAGCGCGACGAGACGCCCGGAGGCCTGCTGACCTTCGGCATCCCGGACTTCAAGCTCGAGAAGGTGCTCGTGGAGCGGCGCGTCGAGCAGATGAAGCAGGAGGGCACCCGGTTCCGCACCGGCGTCGAGGTCGGTCGCGACATGAGCTGGGCCGAGCTGCGCCGGCGCTACGACGCGGTGGTCGTCGCCACCGGTGCGACCGTTCCGAGGCCGCTCGACCTGCCGGGCCGCGGGCTCGACGGCGTCCACTACGCCATGGAGTACCTCACCGCCCAGAACCGTGTGGGGGCGGGCTCACTGGCGGCGACGCCGATCGATGCGTTCGGCAAGCACGTCATCGTGATCGGCGGCGGCGACACCGGAGCCGACTGCATCGGCACCGCGCACCGTCAGGGCGCGGCCTCCGTGACGAACCTCGCGATCGGCCGCAAGCCTCCGCTTCAGCGCTCCGACGCTCAGCCCTGGCCGGTGCACCCGACGCTCTTCGAGGTGTCGAGCTCGCACGAGGAGGGCGGCGAGCGCAGCTACCTCGCCTCGACCGTGGAGTTCCTGGGCGACGATGCCGGTCGGGTGAGGGGGCTGCGCGTCGCCGAGACCGCCTACACCGACCGCGGCCGAGTGCCCACGCCCGGCACCGAGCACGATCTGCCCGCGGATCTCGTGCTCATCGCGATGGGCTTCACCGGGCCCGAGCCGACGGGCGACGCCTCCGTCGCGCTGCCGCTCGGCGAGCGCGGCGCCTTCGCCCGCGGTCGCGACTACGCCACGGAGCTCCCCGGCGTGTTCGTCGCGGGCGACGCGGGGCGCGGCCAGTCGCTCATCGTGTGGGCGATCGCCGAGGGCCGGGCGGTCGCCGCCGCGGTCGACGCGCATCTCACGGGGTCGACGGTGCTGCCCGCGCCCGTCACGGCCTTCGACCGCGCCTTCGCCTGACCGGGGGTGCGGAGACCGCCGGGAATACATCGCGGCCGTGCGCCGTTGCGGCTGATGGAGCCCGCCGTGATGGAGTGCGGGCCGCGACGAGAGGACTCGACATGACCAAGGTGACCGTCATCGGGGGCAGCGGCTACGCCGGATCGCACATCGTGGAGGCCGCGGCAGTGCGCGGGCTCGAGGTGACGAGCTTCAGCCGGGGGGAGGCCGCCGAGCAGGTCTCGGGCGTCGACTACCAGCGCGGCTCGCTCACGGAGGAGGCGGATCGCGCCCGCGCACTCGACGGCACCGATGTGGTGATCGTCGCCGCGTCGCCGCGCGGCGACATGGAGGGCCGCCTGCGCCCGGCGATCGCCGAGCTCGCGGCCGAGGCCGCGGCGGCCGGCGTGCGCCTGGGCGTGGTCGGCGGGGCGGGTTCGCTGCAGCAGAGCGAGGGGGGTCCGCTCGTCATGGACGGCCCCGACTTCGCAGAGGCGGTGAAGCCCGAGGCATCCGAGATGGGCGGCGTGCTCGAGGATCTGCGCGCGGCGCCCGAGGGCCTGGACTGGTTCCTCGTCAGCCCGGCAGCGGTCTTCGGCGCCTGGGCACCGGGGGAGTACCGCGGCGCCTACCGCGTCGGCGGTGACGTGCTGCTCACCGACGAGAACGGCGAGTCCACCATCAGCGGTGCCGATTTCGGCGTCGCCGTCGTCGACGAGATCGAGACGCCGAAGCACCGCCGCACCCGCTTCACCGTCGCCTACTAGGGTTTCGCGGCGAGGGGCGACCCTCGCCGCTACCCTGTACGGGTGGATGATGCGCTGATCGATCTGCTCCGCGAGGACCTCGAGCGAGCCGGCTACGACTCGCAGGCGGTGCGCGGCCTGCTCGGGCCGGCCGCCGACGATGCCCGGCAGCGGGGCGTGCTCGCCCCGGCGCGGCGCGTGCTCGACGCGCGCGGAGAGAGCCCGCTCGGGACGCTGATCCGCCTCTTCCTCCTCGGGGACCCCCTGGCCGGGAGCGGGATCGACGACGCCCTCCCGACCGTCCGCACGGCAGGTCTTGCGGAACTCGGCCTGGTCGAGGCCACGGCTGCGGGGTTCCGCGCCGCGCTTTCGCTGAACCCGGTGGATGTGGAGGACGCGCACCTCGCGCAGCCGGCCCGCTGGTGGATCATCAGCGATCTCGACGATCAGCTGCGCCGAGGCCCGGCCCGGCCCGACCACGTGATGGGAGTCGGCGGGGCCACCCGCTCGCTCCTCGCCCAGGCGCCGCCCGGCGAGACCGGCAGCGCCCTCGACCTCGGCACCGGCTGCGGCGTCGTCGCCCTGCATCTGGTCCTGCGCACGCGCGGGCGGGTGGTGGCCACCGACATCTCGGAACGGGCGCTCGTGCTCGCCCGTGCGAACGCCCGGCTGAACGGACTGGCGGATCGCATCGACTTCCGGAGCGGCAGCCTCTTCGAGCCGGTGGCGGGTGAACGCTTCGAGCTGATCCTCTCGAACCCGCCCTTCGTCGTGACCCCGCGGCAAGCGGACGGCGCACCCCGGTACGTCTACCGCGACGGCGGCATGGCCGGCGACGAGCTGGCCGCGGCGGTCGTACGAGGGGCGCCGGGGCACCTCGCCGCCGGCGGCACGCTGCTCTGCCTCGCCAACTGGGAGTCGCACTGGGGCGTCGACGGGCTCGAGCGGGTCGGCGAGTGGATCGAGGACGCCGCGGCGGGCTCGGAGCTCGCCGCCTGGGTCGTCGAGCGCGACCGGGTCGATACCGTGCGCTACGCCGAGACCTGGGCCCGCGACGGCGGAGCGCGACCGGGCGAGGCCGGCTTCGAGCGACTGATGCGGGACTGGCTCGACGACTTCGCCGAGCGGCGGGTCGTGGCGCTCGGCCTCGGCTCGATCCGCCTGCGCCGCCTGAGCGAGGTCGGAACCGGTGGGCCCGTTCTGCGCGCGGAGCGCGCGGAGGGAGCGTTCTCCGCACGCCCGGGCGCCCGCCTCGCCGCCGCCTTCGAGGCGGCGATCGAGACCGAGCGGATGAGCGATGAGGAGGTGCTGTCGCACCGGTGGCAGCTCGCCGAGGACGCGGTCGAGATCCGCGAGCACCGGCCCGGCGAGGAGTCCCCCCGCGCGATCGCCTTCGCCGCCGAGGGCGGCATCGCCCGACGGGTGAGCGCCGATCCGCTGCTCGCCGGTGCGCTCGGCGCCTGCGACGGGGAGCTCTCCCTCGGGCGGATCGCCGACGCCCTCGCGACGCTGCTCGAGGCCGATCCGGCGGCAGTCCGCGAGGCGCTCTGCGCCGACGTCCGCGAGCTCGTCTGGCTGGGACTGCTCGCGCCCGCCGGACGATAGACTGGACCCCTTATGCTGCGCACCATCGACCTCAGAGGCAAGGATCCGAGCCGCGCGGAACTGCTGCGCCTGGTTCCGCGGGCGGCGGTCGACACCGCGACCGCGGTCGACCGCGTCAGGCCGCTCGTCGACGGCGTCCGCGAGCGGGGCGAGACGGCGCTCCGGGAGCAGGCGCGCGACTTCGACGGGGTCGAGGGGCACGCGCTGCGCGTGCCGGCCGAGCAGATCGCCGACTCGCTGCGCACCTGCCCGCCCGAGGTGCGCGCCGCGCTCGCGCGCCTGATCGAGCGGCTGCGCGAGGCGTCGGCGGCGCAGGTGCCGCCCGAGCGGGTCACGCGCTTCGCCGACGGCGCCGCCATCGTGCAGCGGTGGCAGCCGGTTTCGCGGGTTGGCCTCTACGCTCCCGGCGGCAAGGCCGCCTACCCGTCGTCGGTGCTGATGAACGCCGTCTCCGCGCAGGCCGCCGGCGTGCCGGGCCTCGCGCTCGCCTCGCCGGCCCAGCGCGACAACGACGGCAGGCCGCACGAGGCGGTGCTGTGGGCGGCCGCGCTCGTGGGGCTCGACGAGGTCTACGCCATCGGCGGTGCCGGAGCGATCGCGGCCTTCGCCTACGGGGTGCCGGGCATCGGCCTCGAGCCGGTCGACGTCGTCACCGGCCCGGGCAACGTCTTCGTGGCCGCGGCCAAGCGCGCGGTGACCGGCCTCGTCGGCATCGACAGCGAGGCGGGCACGACCGAGATCCTCATCATCGCCGACGATTCTGCCGACGCCGACTTCGTCGCCGCCGACCTCGTCAGCCAGGCGGAGCACGACGAGGCGGCCGCCTCGGTGCTCGTGACCGACTCCGCGGAGTTCGCCGATCGGGTGCGCGCGCGGGTCGAACGTCGCGCCGGGCTCACCCGGCACTCCGCGCGGGCGCGCGAGGCGCTCGGGGGCCCGCAGTCCGCCGTGATCCTCGTCGACGGGCTGTCGGCCGCCGCCCGGGTGAGCAACGCCTACGGGCCCGAGCACCTCGAGATCCAGACCCGCGACGACGAGGCGGTGCTCGCCCGGATCTCCGACGCGGGCGCGATCTTCATGGGCGGGTACTCGCCCGTGAGTCTCGGCGACTACCTGGCCGGCTCGAACCACGTGCTGCCGACGGGCGGGACGGCCCGCTTCGCGGCGGGGCTCGGCGCTCACACCTTCCTGCGCCCGCAGCAGATCATCCGCTACGACCGCGCCGCGCTCGCGGCGCTCGAAGAGCCGCTGCTCGCGCTGGCCGGAGCCGAGGGTCTGCCGGCGCACGGCCAGGCCGTCAGCGCGCGCTTCGGGGACACGGGGGAGTAGCCGTGCACTGCCCCTTCTGCCGGCATCCCGACAGCCGCGTCATCGACTCGCGCACGAGCGACGACGGGCTCTCGATCCGCCGTCGCCGGCAATGCCCGGAATGCGGCCGCCGCTTCTCGACCACGGAGACCGCGAGCCTCACGGTGATCAAGCGCTCGGGCGTCGTCGAGGCCTTCAGCAGGGAGAAGGTCATGAGCGGCGTGCGCAAGGCGTGCCAGGGTCGTCCCGTCACCGAGAGCGACCTGGCGCTGCTCGCGCAGCAGGTCGAGGAGTCGGTGCGCTCCACGGGGCAGGCGCAGCTCGACGCCAACGACATCGGTCTCGCGGTGCTGCCGCACCTGCGCGAACTCGACGAGGTCGCCTATCTGCGCTTCGCGAGCGTGTACCAGGCATTCGAGTCGCTCGAGGACTTCGACGCCGCGATCGCCGAGCTGCGCGCGCATCCGGCCACCGGCGGCATCCCGGTGGTCCGGGATCCCGACGCCCGGGCGTCGGAATCCTGAGCGGGCGCGCAGCCGCCCTCGATTAGGCTGGAGACGATGAGCCCCTACGACATCCTCTTCCGCACGGTTCTGCGACGCATGGATCCCGAGCAGGCGCACCATCTGGCCTTCCGGGCGATCCAGGCCGCCCCGTTCGCCGGCAGCGCGGTGCGCGATCTCTGCGGCCCCGCACCCTCGCTGCGCGTGCGCGCCCTCGGGCTCGAATTCCCGAGCCCCTTCGGCCTGGCCGCGGGCTTCGACAAGAACGCCCAGGGGATCCTGGGACTCGGCGCGCTCGGCTTCGGGCACGTCGAGATCGGCACGCTCACGCGGCACCCGCAGCCGGGCAACCCGAAGCCGCGCATGTTCCGCCTCGTCGACGATCGCGCGCTCATCAACCGCATGGGCTTCAACAACGGCGGATCCGCCGCGGCCGTGCCCCGCATCGAGCGAGCGCGGCTCGCCGCGCACCGCCCCGTCATCGGCGTGAACATCGGCAAGAGCCGGGTCACCGAGGTCGAGGACGCCGTCGGCGACTACGTCTGGAGCGCGGGGCGACTGGCGCCCATCGCCGACTACCTCGCCGTGAATGTGAGCTCCCCGAACACCCCCGGTCTCCGAGGGCTGCAGGAGCTCGACTCCCTGCGCCCCCTGCTGCAGGCCGTGCAGGAGACCGCGGCGGGCACCCCGCTGCTCGTGAAGATCGCGCCCGACATGGACGACGAGCAGCTCGACGGTATCGTCGCGCTGGCGCTCGAGCTCGAGCTCGACGGCATCATCGCGACCAACACGACGGTCTCGCGGGCGGGGCTCCGCGCCCCGGCCGCGGAGGTCGAGGCGATGGGTGCGGGCGGGCTGAGCGGTGCACCGCTCGCCGACCGTTCGCTCGAGGTCCTGCGCCGCATCCGCGGATCGGCTCCCGACGGCTTCTGCGTGATCTCCGTCGGGGGTGTGCGCACCGCAGCCGACGTGCTGGAGCGCCTCGAGGCGGGGGCGACGCTCGTGCAGGGCTTCACGGCCTTCATCTACGAGGGTCCGCTCTGGGCCCGCTCGATCAACCGCGGCCTCGCGGCGGCGGGGTTCCGGGGAAACGCCGCCTGACGGTTCGGCGGTCTCCGGGCGCCGGCTCCTCCGGGCGTCGGCTCCTGCGGGACCCGACTACTCTGGGAACCGGCTGCTCCGGCAACCGGAAGCGCTCGACCTGCGCGCGTCGATGGGCGCGCAGGCCATTCCTGGCCTGTGCTCGACGCGGCGCCGAAGCCGTCCCGGCTTCGGACCCGTTGACCTCGCGATCACGCAGGAAACTGGAAGCGCTTGACCTGGGGCTTCGGCATCCGCAGCATGCGGAACTGGAAGGCGCGCATCGCCGCGTACCAGCGGAAGCCCGGCTGCACGCGATCCGCCCCGAACTTCTCGGCGAGCCGGCCCTTCAGACGGAAGCCGAGCAGGATCGCGTCGACCACGGCGAGCAGCACGAAGCCCCAGACGACCATCACGAGGATCACCTGGATCGGGCCGGGGAGGAACATCGCGAGCAGCACGATGATCATGAAGGGGATGAGCCACTCGCCGATGCTGAACCGGGCGTCGACGTAGTCGCGCACGTAGCGCCGCTGCGGCCCCCGGTCGCGCGGCCCCAGATAGCGCTCGTCGCCCCGCATCATGCCGATCCGAGCCTGCTCGCGAGCCTCGGACTGCTTGGCGCGCTGCGCCTTCATCGCGGCCTTGTCGCGGTTGCCGACGAGCGGCTGCGCCTTCGCCGCCTGGGCCTCCTTGCGGGTGGGCGTCGGGCGGCCCTTCCCGGGCGACGGCGCCTCGTCGGCCGGGGCCTCTCCGCCGTCGTCGACCGGGCTGCTCTTCCTCGCCACGTGCGTCCTCTTCCTCGTGTGCCTCGCCTGATGGTCGTCCGGGTGCCGCGCCGCGCACGACGAGGTGCGCCCGCACTCCGAACCAGCGTACCGCGGAGCGGGGATGCGTTGTGGAGCGTAGACTGGGAGCCGTGAAGAGGGAGGAGTCAGCATGACCGCCACAGCCACCGAAACCCCCGCGCACCAGGTCGGTCTCACCGAGGCCGCGCAAGAGAAGGTGCGCAGCCTGCTGGAGCAGGAGGGCAGGGACGATCTCCGATTGCGCATCGCCGTGCAGCCCGGAGGCTGCTCGGGACTGATCTACCAGCTCTACTTCGACGAGCGCACGCTCGATGGCGATGCCGTCGTCGAGTTCTCCGGCGTGGGGGTCGTCGTCGACCAGATGAGCATTCCCTACCTGAGCGGTGCGACGATCGACTTCGAAGACACGATTCAGAAGCAGGGTTTCACCATCGACAACCCCAACGCCCAGGGCAGCTGCGCCTGCGGCGACAGCTTCA
>CALMSE010000104.1 GCA_937872275.1 uncultured Leucobacter sp.
GCTCCCCGCCCTGCCCGGCCGCCGATCGGCGGAGCGGGCGTCAGACCCCGCGGCGGTCGAGGCGGAGCCTGGCCGTGGCCTCGTGAGCGGCCATGCCCTCTGACGCGGAGATCGTGACGGTCGCGGGGGCGAGCAGCCGAGTCGCCTCCTCCGACACGCGCTGGTAGGTGAGCGGCTTGAGGAAGCGGGACACCGAGAGGCCGGCGCTGTGCTTCGCGCCGCCCGCGGTCGGGAGCGTGTGGTTGGTCCCGGCCATGCCCTTGTCCGAGTACGCGACGGTGCTCCACGGCCCCAGAAAGATCGAGCCGTAGTTGCGGAGACGCTCGTGGTACCAGGCGTCGTCGGAGGTGATGACCTCGAGGTGCTCGGGCGCCAGGTCGTCCATGAGCGCGGCCGCGACCTCCCGACTGTCGGCGACCGTCACCGAGCCGTGGTCGCGCCAGGCCGGGCCGCAGACGTCTGCGGTCGCGAGCGTGCCGAGCTGCCGCTCGACCTCCGCGATGACGGCCAGGCCGTGCGCCTCGCTCGTGGTCACCAGAGCCGCCGGGGAATTCGGCCCGTGCTCCGCCTGACCGAGCAGGTCGGCTGCGACGATCTCGGGATCCGCCGCGTCGTCGGACAGGACCGCGACCTCGGAGGGGCCTGCGAGCAGGTCGATCGCGACCCGCCCGAACAGCTGGCGCTTGGCCTCCGCGACGAAGGCGTTCCCGGCGCCCACGAGCATGTCGACGGGCAGATCGCCGATCAGGCCGAAGGCCATGGCGGCCAGCGCCTGGACGCCGCCGAGCAGGAAGACGCGATCCGCGCCCGAGACGTGCGCCGTGTAGAGCACCGCGTCGTTGGCCCGGCCGTTCGGCTGCGGCGGCGTGCAGGCGATGACGAGGGGCACTCCCGCCGCCTTCGCCACGCCGACGGTCATGAACGCGCTCGCCGTGAGCGGGAAGCGTCCGGCGGGCAGGTAGGCGCCCACGCGGCCCACCGGGACGTGCCGCACGCCGGTGTGCAGGCCGGGCGCGAGCTCGACGTCGAAGTCGACGTGACCCTCGCGCTGGCGGCGGGCGAAGGCCTGGGTGCGCTCGGCTCCGAGCTCGATGGCGCGGCGCAGCTCCGGGGCGATGCGATCGCCGCTCGTCGCGATGCGCGAGGCGGGGATCTCGAGGTCGTCGCCCTCCCAGCGGTCCAGCTGCTTCGCATAGTCGCGCACCGCGTCGATCCCGCGACGCTCGATGTCGAGCAGCATCGCCGACACCGTCTCCACGACCCGGGGATCCCGCTGCGCCGCGGGGGCGTCCACGGGAACCTTCAACCGGGTGAAACGACCTTCGTGCGCCTCGAGAACAGCCGGGGTGAACCTCATGCCTCGATGCTAGGAACGCCGCCTGCCCAAGACAACGGGGTCGAAGTCTCTAGGATGCATAGATGAGTTCTATGACAATCGCGCAACTGCGCGCCTTCGTGTGCGCGGTCGACGGCGGATCGTTCACCGCCGCGGGCGAGAGGCTCGGCGTCTCCCAGCCGACGATCTCGGCGCTCGTCCGCAAACTCGAGGAGCATCACCGCCTCCCGCTCCTCATCAGAACGGGGAGGAGGATCGTGCTGACCGCGGCGGGGGAGGAGCTCCTGGGCTGGGCCAGGCGGATCGTGGACTCGTCGGAGCGGGCCGACGAGGCGCTCACCGAGCTTCGCGGCCTGCAACGAGGCTCCATCTCGCTCGGCGTCCTGCGGAACGCGAACTTCTACTTCCTTCCCGACATGGTCGAGCGGTTTCATCGGCGGCGGCCCAACGTGCAGCTCCGGCTGTTCGGCCAGAACTCGTTCGAGGTCGTCGAAGGGGTGAGAGAAGGGCGGCTCGAGGCCGGGATCGTCGTGCTGCCCATTCCCGATAACGAGCTGGAGGTGTTCCCCCTCATCAGGGACGAGGTGCTCTGGGCGAGCGTCCATGCCGAACGGGTCGATTCCCCGGTGACGATCGAGCGGATCGTGAGCCACCCCGTGGTGCTCTACGACGCGAGCTACAGCTGGAACGATCCCACCAGACGTCAGCTCGGCGAGCGGGCCCAGGAGCGAGGCCTGCGACTCGAACCGCTCGTCGAGGTCGAGTACCTCGAGGCGGCCCTCGAACTCGTGGTGCGGGGGATCGGGGACACCATGGTCTCTCGGGCGGTCACCCGCAATCGGAGCTTCCCGAAAGGCCTGCACGTCGCCCCGTTCGACGTCCCGATGTACGACACGCTCGCCTTCATCCGCAGGAGGAACAGCGTGCTGTCGCCCGCCATCCTCGAACTCATCGATCTCGTGAGCGACCTGCTGCGCGAGCGATCGCCGGACGAGGCGCCTCGCCTGCCATGAGGCCCCGGTCGCGCCGCTCGACGGCGGACGGAGGCGGGTGTCGCGGCGCCTCGGCCGGCTCTCAGCCGAGCGCCGGGTACGCCTCCGGCGGCAGCCGGTCGCCCAGCACGGGGAACTCGGCCCGCACCTCGGCCACCCGGCCGGGATCCAGATCCACCACCGCGATCTCCTCGTCCACGGGCGAGCACTCCGCGACGACGCGGCCCCACGGATCCACGACCCGGCTGCAGCCGCCCAGCTCGGTGCGGCCCTGGGTGCCGCAGGCGTTCACGGCGATGACCCACAGCTGGTGCTCGACCGCCCGGGCCTCGGTGAACAGCTTGAAGTGGTCGCGCCGAGCGGCGGGCCAGGCCGCGGGCACGACCGCGACCTCGGCGCCGCGCGCCCCCAGCTCGAGCCAGATGCCGGGGAAGCGGAGGTCGTAGCAGGTGGTCGAGGCGAGCGGGCCCAGCGGGCTGTCGATCACGCTCAGCGTCGTGCCCGGAGTCAGCAGCTGCGCCTCGCGGGACTGGTAGCCGAAGACGTGGATCTTGCGGTAGCTCTGGGCGATGCGGCCCTCGGGGTCGACGAGCACCGCCGTGTTGTGCAGCTCGCCCGCGTCGTCGCGCTCGATGAAGCTGCCCGCGTGCACCCAGGCGCCCAGCTCGCGGGCCACTCGGCGGCACATCGACACGGTCGGGCCGTCGAGCGGCTCCGCCAGCTGATCGTAGTGCTTGAACGCCAGGTAGCCCGCCGCCCAGAGCTCCGGCAGCACGAACATCTCGATGCCCTCGCCGGCTCGCGCCATCAGCATCCGTTCGACTCGGGAGATGCGTTCGTCTCGGCTCTCCCCGTCGGGGCTCGCCACCTGCACCAGGGCCACACGGGTCATGCCGGTCTCCTCTCAGCGGGTCGGGCGATCCGCTCGCCGCCCGGAAGCGCGGTCGGCGGGGCCGCCGGCCGCAATGCGGTGGAGGAGGCCGCCGGGCCCACCCCGCGCAGCAGGCTCTCCGAATCGGCCGCGATCGTCCCCTCGCGGTGGGCGCGCATGAGCGCCTCGATCTCGGAGGCCTGGGCCCCCGCCTCGATGCGGTCGATCATGCGCTCGTGCTCCTGGCTGAGCCGTTCCGCGAGCGTGCCGCGGTAGCCGACGACCGAGGCGCGCACGGCCGCGACCCGTGACTGGCCGCGGTCGAGCATGTCGCGCAGATGCCGGTTCGGGCACGGCGCGCGCAGGATGCCGTGGAACTCGAGGCTGCCCTCGTTGTAGCCGTGGAAGTCGCCCGCACGGTAGGCCTCGTCCATGCGCCGGTTCACCTCGCGAGCGCGCGCGAGGTCGTCGGCGGTGAGGAGCGCCGCCGACATGCCGGCGGCGAGCCCCTCGAGCACGGCCTCCGTCTGCATGATCTCGCGGTACTCCTCGATGCCGAGCTCGCGCACGCGCGCGCCGCGGTGATAGACGAACTCGATGAGGCCCTCGGACTCGAGCCGGCGCAGCGCCTCCCGGGTGGGGATGAGGCTCACCCCGGTCTCCTCCGCGAGCACCCCGATGTTGAGCGCCGCGCCCGCGGCGAGGGTGCCGTCGACGATCCGCTCCATCACGTAGTCGTAGACGTGCTGGGTCTTGTTGCTGTGGGTCTTCCGCCCCGGGGGCCTGCGCTCGGACACGGCCGGCATCCGCCTCAGCGCCCGCCCGCCCGGGCGAGCTCCCGCTCGATGAACGCCGAGATGTCGGCGACCTCCTCGGCGGCGATGCCGTGCGCGACCCCCGAGTAGAGGCGGGCCTCGAGCCGGGTGTGCGCCGGCGCCCACTGCTCCGTCAGGGCGATGCGCGAGGGCCCGATGACGGGATCCTCGGGGTCGCGGCCCCAGAACAGCGGGGGACGGATCGCCGCGAGCCCGGCGTCCCCCGCGTATGCGCCGGGGGCGACGAAGCCCGAGCAGTTCACCGCGCAGGCGAAGCGCTCGGGGCGCAGCCGCAGCAGCGAGGTGGCCATGCAGCCGCCCTGCGAGAAGCCCATCGGCACGACGGCGCCGAGGCCGGTGCCGCCGGTGCCCTCCGCCTCCCGCACGCGGGCGTCGAGGGCGTCGAGCCAGTCGAGCACGGCGACCGCGGCGAGGTGAGGCGCGGATCCAGCGAACTCGGCGGGATCCGCCTCCGGAACGACGAGCCCGTCGGGGCCGAAGGTCAGCGGCCACCAGGCGAAGCCGTTCACCACGGGCGGCGGCACGACGAGCGGCGCCCGCGGTGACGCGCAGACGACGCCGGCGGGCAGCCCAGGCGCGAGCCCGATGAGATCACCCTCGAACGAGCCGAAGCCGTGCATGAGCAGCACGAGCGGGCGGGTGCCGAGCGCCGCGACGGCCTCGTCGGCGGTGGCGGGGCGACCGTCGACGGCCCAGCGCACGAGCTCGTCGTCGATCCGCAATCGGGCGTCACCGGGCAGCTCAGTCATGCAGCCAGCTTATCCCGGGCCCATATATTTCGCGCGGTCGCCCGTGGCCATCGCCCCGCACGGACGCGGGTCTCGACCGCGGGGCGCGGGCCGGCCTATCCGAATCTGCCGGAGACGTAGTCCTCGGTCGCCTGCACCGCGGGCGTCGAGAAGATCTTCGAGGTGTCGTCGTACTCGATGAGCTTGCCGGGCTTGCCGGTGCCCGCGATGTTGAAGAACGCCGTGCGATCCGACACCCGCGAGGCCTGCTGCATGTTGTGGGTCACGATGACGATCGTGTACTCGCGCTTCAGCTGGTCGATGAGATCCTCGATCGCGAGCGTCGAGATGGGGTCGAGCGCCGAGCAGGGCTCGTCCATCAGCAGCACCTCGGGCGACACCGCGATCGCGCGGGCGATGCACAGCCGCTGCTGCTGACCGCCCGAGAGGCCCGAGCCCGGCTTGTCGAGGCGGTCCTTCACCTCGTTCCAGAGGTTCGCCCCCGAGAGCGAGCGCTCGACCAGCTCGTCGGCGTCGCTCTTCGAGATGCGGCGGTTGTTCAGGCGCACCCCGGCGAGCACGTTCTCGCGGATCGACATCGTGGGGAAGGGGTTCGGCCGCTGGAACACCATGCCCACCTGACGCCGCACGAGCACCGGGTCGACGCCCGAGCCGTAGAGGTCGTCGCCGTCGAGCAGCACCTCTCCCTCGACGCGGGCGCCGGGGATCACCTCGTGCATGCGGTTGAGCGTGCGCAGGAAGGTCGACTTGCCGCAGCCCGAGGGGCCGATGAACGCGGTGACGCTGCGCGGCTCGATGCTCATCGTCACGCCCTCGACCGCGAGGAAGCTCGAGTAGTAGACGTTGAGGTTCGAGACCTCGATGCGCTTGGACATGCGATGGGTTCTTTCGTTCGAGGTGAGCGGATCAGCGGCCGGTCTTCGGCGAGAAGACCTTGGCGACGAGGCGGGCGACGAGGTTGAGCGCCATCACGATGAGGATCAGCACGAGGGCGGCGGCCCAGGCCCGGTCCAGGAAGGCGAAGGCCGGGTTGCCCTGGTTCGCGTACTGCGTGTAGACGAAGACGGGCAGCGACTGCATGCGGTCGGCGAAGAGGTTGTAGTTCATCGAGGCGGTGAAACCCGCGGTGATGAGCAGCGGCGCGGTCTCGCCGATGACCCGGGAGATGGCGAGCATGACGCCCGTCGTGATGCCCGCGATCGAGGTCGGCAGCACGACCTTCATGATGGTGAGCCACTTCGCGACGCCGAGCGCGTAGGAGGCCTCGCGCAGCTCGTTCGGCACGAGCCGCAGCATCTCCTCGCTCGAGCGCACGACGACCGGGATCATGAGCACGGAGAGCGACACCGCGCCGATGATGCCCATGCGCACGCCGGGGCCGAGGATCAGCGCGAAGGCCGCATAGGCGAAGAGGCCCGCGACGATCGAGGGGATGCCCGTCATGACGTCGACGAAGAAGGTGATGATCTTCGCGAGGCGGCCGCGGCCGTACTCGACCAGGTAGATGGAGGTGAGGAGCCCGAGCGGCACCGAGATGATGGTGGCCGCGAGCGTGATGAGCAGTGTGCCGACCATCGCGTGCAGCGCGCCGCCGCCCTCGCCCGTGACGTTGCGCATCGATGAGGAGAAGAACTCGAGGTCGAGGCGCGCGAGGCCGTTGGCCACGACCGTGATCGAGAGCGAGACGAGCGGCACCATCGCCACGAGGAACGCGCCCGTGACGAGGCCGGTGACGAGGCGATCCGTCGCCCGCCGTCGCCCCTCGACCGCGGCGGAGAGCCCGGTGGAGACGACGAGGTAGAGGATCGCGCCGGCGAGCACCGCGCCCACGGCGTTGAACTCCGAGCCGTCGGCCGCCGCGAGCAGCCCGAAGAGGGCGAGCGAGACGGCGAGGCTCGCGGCGAGCACGACCCAGGCGGTGCCGCGGGGCAGCCGGTTGCCCGCGAGGCCGGACCCGGCCGAGACGGGGCGGATGGTGAGGACTGACATCAGTTCGCTCCGTTGAATGCCGCGCGCCTGCTGACGATCCAGCGCGCGAGCGCGTTGACGAGGAAGGTGACGATGAACAGGATGAGGCCGGTCGCGATGAGCACGTTGATGTTCTCGCCGTAGGCCTCGGGGAATTTGAGCGCGATGTTCGCCGCGATGGTCGAGGGGTTCTCCTGCGTGAGCACGCGCAGGCTCACGACGCCCGTCGCCGAGAGCACCATGGCGACGGCCATGGTCTCGCCGAGGGCGCGGCCGAGGCCCAGCATCGCGCCCGAGACGATGCCCGGGCGGCCGAAGGGCAGCACCGCCATGCGGATCATCTCCCAGCGCGTGGCGCCGAGCGCGAGCGCGGCCTCCTCGTGCAGCACGGGCGCCTGGAGGAAGACCTCACGGCAGATCGCGGTCATGATGGGCAGCACCATGACGCCGAGCACCAGGGCCGCGGTGAGGATCGTGCGCCCGGTGCCCGAGACGACGCCGCCGAACAGCGGGAACCAGCCGAGGTACTCGTTCAGCCAGACGAAGACGGGCTGAACGGCCGGCGCCAGCACGCCGATGCCCCAGAGGCCGAAGACGACGCTCGGCACGGCGGCGAGCAGGTCGACCACGTAGCCGAGCACTGCGGAGACCTTGCGCGGCGCGTAGTGCGAGATGAAGAGGGCGATGCCGATCGCGAGCGGCAGCGAGATGATGAGCGCGAGGATCGCGGCCCACACCGTGCCGAAGATGAGCGGCCAGACGTACTCCCAGAAGTTCCCGGGGAGGAGGGATGCGGTCTCGTTGGTGGCGACGAATGCCGGCAGGCTCTGCACGATCAGGAAGATCGCGACCGCCGCCAGGGTGACGAGGATCATGCTGCCGGCGAACACCGCCGAGCGCGAGAAGACGCGATCGCCGAGGCTCAGAATCGGCTTCGGGGGTTTCGCGGGGGTCGCGGTGGCTGTCACGAATGCTCCGGGGTCGTGGTGGTGGTTCCGTCGTGCCGCGTCTTGCGGATCCGCGGAACGACGGCGGATCCGCAAGACGCGGTGCGGCCTAGCCGATCGCGGCGATCGCGGTCTCGACCTTGCCGCGCAGCTCGGCCGAGATGGGCGCGCTGCCGGCGGCCTCGGCCGCGTCCTGCTGGCCCTGCTCGCTCACGATGTAGCTGAAGTAGGCCTTCACGAGCTCGGCGTTCGCGGGGTCCGCGTACTGCTCGCAGCCGATGAGGTAGCTCACGAGCACGATCGGGTAGACGCCCGCGGCCTCGCTCGTGCGGTCGATCGTGATCGCGAGATCGTGATCGGTGCGGCCCTCCTCGAGCGGGGAGGCGTCGACGATGGCGGCCGCGGCCTCCGGGGAGTAGGCCACGAACTCGTCGCCGACCTTGATCTTGACGGTGCCGAGATCGCCCGCGCGCGAGGCGTCGGCGTAGCCGATCATGCCGGTGCCGTTGGTGACCGCGTCGATGACGCCCGAGGTGCCGTTCGCGCCCTCGCCGCCGAGCTCGGTCGGCCACTCCTCGACGGAGCCCGCGGTCCACACCGAGGGTGCGGCGGCCGCGAGGTAGTCGGTGAAGTTGCCGGTCGTGCCCGACTTGTCGGAGCGGTGCACGGCCGAGATGGTCGCGTCGGGCAGCGTCGCGTCGGGGTTCTGCGCGACGAGTGCCGGGTCGTTCCACTGGGTGATCTGGCCGGCGAAGATCTTCGCGACGGTGTCGGCGTCCATGTTCAGCGAGTCGACCCCCTCGAGGTTGAAGACGATCGCGATCGGCGAGATGTAGGCGGGGAACTCGACGATGTCGTCGGTGGCGCAGGTGTCGAAGGGGCCGGCCGCGACCTCTTCGGCCTTGAAGGCCCGGTCGCTGCCTGCGAAGGTGCTCGCGCCCTGCTGGAAGGTCTCGCGGCCGGCGCCGGATCCGCTCGGCTCGTAGTTGACGGTGACGTCGGGGTTCGCGGTCTGGAAGGCGGCGATCCAGGCCTCCTGGGCCGCGCCCTGCGACGAGGCTCCGGCGCCCGAGAACGTGCCGCTGAGCGCCGAGGCGCTGCCGCTGGCGTCGTCGGTCTGCGCGGGAGCGGACTCGTTCGAGGCACAGGCGGTGAGGGCGAGAAGGGCGATGCCGCAGGCGGCAGCGGCCTTGATCGGTGCGTTGGTCTTCTTCACTGCGAGTAGTGTCCGTTTCTTCTGTTCACGGTGCTTCACTGCGGGCGGGTTGCCCACGGCTTCACGCTACGGAGCCGAGGTAGCGCGTTCGCCGCGCGTGGGTGAACGGCAGGTGAACGTCGGGGGACCGGCCGGGGTCGACCGCCCCCGGCGCGGCGGTCTCGGCCCGAACCGTAGAATCGCCGTATGAGAAAAGCGGGAATGCAGCGGATCGTCACCGTCGGAGTCGCGGCGGTCGCCGTGCTGGCGGCGCTCACGGCGTGCGCGGGGGAACCCGAGTCCGCACCCGCTCCCGAACCGGTCGCGACATCGACGCCGACCCCCGAGCCGACGCTGGAGCCGCAGCCAGGTGCGGGCCCCGCATGCCCGACCGACCACTGCGTCTCGGTCGCGGTCGCCGGGGACTTCCTCTTCCACCAGGGACTCTGGACGCCGTACGCGATCCCCACGAACGAGGCCGGCCAGAACTTCGACTTCGTGCCGCTGCTCGAGGGGATCGCGCCCTACCTCGACCGCAGCGACCTCGCGATCTGCCAGATGGAGACGCCGCTCGCCCCGGTCGGAGGTCCCTACTCCGGCTACCCCGCGTTCAGCACGCCCCCCGAGCTCGCCGACGCGGCGAAGGCGATCGGCTTCGACGTGTGCACGACCGCCTCGAACCACACGGTCGACCAGGGCACCGAGGGCCTCCTGCGCACGCTCGACGGCCTCGACCGGGTCGGCATCGCGCACACGGGCTCCTACCGCGCCGAGGGGGAGCGCGACGTGCCCCTCATCGTCGAGGCGAACGGCGTGAAGATCGCGGTCATCACCTCGACCTTCTCGCTCAACGGGCTCAACGCCGAGTACGACTGGCAGGTCGACTTCCGCATGGAGGAGCCCCGGGTCGATCCCGAGCGCGCCATCGCCAAGGCGCAGGCCGCGCGCGACGCGGGCGCCGACATCGTCATCGGCGTGCAGCACATCGGCGAGGAGTACTGGAGCGAGCCCACCCCGGGTCAGGCCGAGCTCGGGCGCCAGCTGCTCGACAGCGGGCTGTTCGACTTCGTCTACCAGCACCACGCGCACGCCATCCAGCCGCTCGAGAACTACAACGGCAAGTGGATCCTCTACGGCACCGGCAACCTCATCAGCGAGAGCGCACCGCCCGAGAACCAGGTGAACAACGAGTTCCTGCTGACGCGCGTGCAGTTCGCCCGGCAGGCCGACGGCAGCTGGACGACGAACGACGTCTCGTGGGTGCCGGCGACGAACACGCAGAACGGCGTGTACAAGTGGTGCTCGGTCGCATCGGACGCGCCGCAGGGCGTGTGCCAGAGCCCCGAGTTCGACGCCGGGGTGCGAGAGCGCACCCGCGCCACCGTCGATCTGTATGGAGCGGCGGACTTCGGAGCGAGAGAGTGGCTGATCACCCAGGAGTAG
>CALMSE010000105.1 GCA_937872275.1 uncultured Leucobacter sp.
CGAGGTCGAGCACGGTCTCCTCGAAGGAGCGGATGAGCTGGATCTGGCCGAGCATCGTCGCGAGGAGCTCGGGGTCGGCCTTCTTCCAGTCCGCCGCCGTGGTGGTGATCCGGGTCCAGGGCACCCCGGTTTCCAGCTTGCTGCGCTTCGACATATGGGTCTCTTCCGTCGTTGGGGCCGTAGGTCTGCGTGGGGATCGGACGGCGCGGCGCATCCGGCCGGAGCGCGCCCGGTCGCCGAGCGCCCGTCTCGTTCACCCCAATTAAACATAGATTGGATACATTTTCAAGCCTTATTCGGGCTAATATGAGGTTCGGGGGAGATTTTTCCTTTCAGATGTATACGATCCAGTGCGGCTCGGGATCCGCCGCGCGGAAGCGGAGAGATCATGACGGCTGGTGGCATTCCCGGTCTGCGGGGCGTCGAGCACATCGGCATCACGGTGCCCGACCTCGAGGAGGCGGAGCGCTTCTTCGTCGACGTGCTCGGCTGCGAGCGCGTCTACTCGCTCGGCCCCTTCCGGGCCGACGACGACTGGATGAGCGTGCACATGGGCGTGCACCCGCGCACGGTGATGCGCGAGCTGCGCTTCTACCGTTGCCGCACGGGCGCGAACTTCGAGGTGTTCCAGTACGACGCGGCCGACGGGCAGAACCCGCCGCCGCGCAACAGCGACATCGGCGGGCACCACATCGCCCTCTACGTCGACGACTTCGACGCGGCCCTCGCCCACCTGCAGGCGCACGGCGTCGAGATCATGGGCGAGCCGACGCTCAGCAAGAGCCACAGCCTCGGCCAGACCTGGGTGTACTTCCTGGCGCCGTGGGGCATGCAGTTCGAGCTCGTGAGCTTCCCCGGCGGCAAGGCCTATGAGGCCACGAGCCCGGTGAAGCTCTGGCACCCGGCCCATCCGGGGGAGTGACGGCGTGGCCGAGAAGACCGCGGGCTCGGCGGTGCGGATCACCGAGGCCCTGCGCGCCGACATCCTCGGGGGTCTGCTGAGACCGGGGGAGCGCATCCGCCAGGAGGTGCTGGCCGAGCGCTACGGCGCGAGCCGGCTGCCCGTGCGCGATGCGCTGCGCAGCCTCGAGGCCGAGGGGCTCGTGATCCTCGTGCCCAACACGGGCGCGTGGGTGGCGAAGCTCAGCCTCGACGAGTGCCAGGAGGTGTACCAGGTGCGCGAGCGGGTCGAGCCTCTGCTCCTGCGCATGAGCGTGCCGGGGCTGCAGCAGAGCGCGCTCGACCGCCTGCTGCCGCTCGTCGAGGCGATGCGCGGCGCGGCGCATGTCGAGGAGTTCCTCGCGCTCGACCGCGAGTTCCACATGCTCACCTACTCGGGCGCCGAGACCACCATGCTGGGCGAGCTCGTCGAGCGGCTGTGGAATACGACGCAGCACTACCGGCGGGCGTTCGCGCTGCTCGGCACCGAGCGCACGGCGCGCGGCATCCACCTCGAGCACGAACTGCTCGCCCTCGCGATCCTGCGCGGAGACGTCGAGGACGCCGGCCGCGTGCTGCTCGGTCACATCCGCACGACGCGCCTCGAGCTGAGCCGGCACCCCGAGGTGTTCCACGTGCTCGACGGGGCCTGAGCCCGCCGAGCCGGCCGGTGAAGCCGCCCGCGGATCTCGGAGTTGCACACGATTGCGGATCCATCGGATCTGATGTTGACTGAAACTGAACACGTGGCCCGGTCCTCGCGCCGGAGCACCCGCGCGACGGGATCAAGAGTGAAGGAATCGAAATGAACGCAAGCACGGTGAACATCGCGACCGTCGTGATCGACGGCCCCGAGCGCAATCTGCTGAACCCCGAGGTGATGGCGGCGGTCGCGGACGGCCTGACCCGGGCGAACGAGGATCCGGCGGTGACCGGCATCGTCCTCACGGGCGCGGGCGACGCCTTCTGCGGGGGGCTCGACCTCGCGGGCATCCGCGCGGGCGGCGACCCGGTCGAGTACGCCCGCTCGCTCGCCGGGCTGCTGAAGCTGATCCCGACGCTCGTGAAGCCCGTCGCCGCGGTCGTGAACGGCGATGCGGTCGCCTCGGGCAGCTCGATCGTCGCGGCCTGCGACTTCGCGGTCATCCTGCCCGACGCGCTCGTGGGCAGCTACGAGGTGGGCGTGAACGTGTGGCCGATGGTGGCGCAGGTGCCGCTCATCAAGCGCTTGGGCGCCCGCGCCGCGATGGAGAACATCGGCAGCGGCGATCCCTTCACCGCGCAGCGCGCCTTCGAG
>CALMSE010000106.1 GCA_937872275.1 uncultured Leucobacter sp.
TGCTGACGGTCTGCGGCGTGATCGTCGAGGGGCTCTGCCGGGTCCCTCCCGACGCCCCCGAGCCCGGCGCCGGGCCGGGCGCGGGCCCGGCCCCCGATCAGGACGCCGCCGACCTCTCGGCCTGAGCGCCCCCGGTGCCCGCTCCCGCTCGGGCTCCCACGACGGTGCCCGGTCGGTGCCGGGCCGGGGGCACGGGTGCGGCGTCTAGGCTTATGGGCATGACCGAGAGCGAGCTGCATCACGAGGGGCAGGCGTGGCTGCGCGTCTCGCCGAAGTACGCCTGGGCCGACCTGGCGGGCAATCTGCTCTTCGCGATCGTGGTGGCGGCGGTGCCGGGACTGGTCCTCCTCTTCGCCCGCTCCGCGCCCCCGCTGCCGGTCTCCATCGCCGCGTGGGCCGTCGCCCTGCTGCTCCTGCTCAACGCGGTGCTCGCCTTCCGCCGGGTCCGGGCGATCGGATACCTCCTGCGGGAGGACGACCTGCTCTTCCGCCGGGGCATCATGTTCGAGCGCTGCGTCGCGGTGCCCTACGGACGGCTGCAGCTCGTCGACGTCACGCGAGGGCCGCTGCTGCGCGCGCTCGGCCTCGCGACGCTCAAGTTCGTGACCGCGAGCGCCGCGACCGGGGTGCAGCTGCCGGGCCTGCCGCTCGACCAGGCCGAGGCGCTGCGCGATCGCCTGGTCGAGCTGGCCGAGGTGCGGCGGTCGGGGCTGTGACCGGGGCGCCGGGCGATCCGGCTCCGACCGCCGGCCCCTCGCGGGACGCCGAGCTCGCCGCCGACGGGGCGATCCCGTCGCCCGCGGAACCCGCGACCTCGGCGACCTCGGCGACCTCGGCGATCTCGGCGAGCGACGACTGGCAGCGGCTGCACCCGCTGTCGCCGCTGCTGCGCGGCGGCTTCGTGCTCCTCGTGGTCGCGGGCATTCTGATCGCGAGCCTGCGCGACCGCCTCATCGAGCTCTTCATCGCCGACGAGTTCATCTCGTACTACGGCCCGAACGAGAGCGACCTCATCGACTACCTCGTGGAGCGGCGGCTCATCGTCGTGGCGCTCGCCGTCGTGTTCGGGGCGGTGCTGCTGATCATCTTCCTCGGCTGGCTGAGCTGGCGCTTCAACACCTACCGCATCACCGCAGAGGCGGTCGAGGAGCGCAGCGGCGTGCTCTTCCGCCAGCACCGCCGGGCGCCGCTCGATCGGGTGCAGAGCGTCAACCTGCAGCGCCCGCTGCTCGCGCGCGCGGTGGGGCTCACACAGGTGAACGTGCAGACGGCGGGGCAGGGCGGTCGCGTCGCGCTGCGCTATCTCGGGCATCGCACCGCGAAGGAGGTGCGCGAGCGGATCCTGCGCGCCGCCGCCGCCGCCCGTCGGCTGGCGGAGACGCCGGGGGGTGCGCAGGCAGCAGCGCGGGGGCGGATCGCGTCGGCCGCCGCCCCCGGCCTTCCGGCGGCATCCGGCTCCGGGTCCGGTATCGAGCAGCGCGCGCGCGACTTCCTCGACGCCGACATCGCGACGGAGGCGCTGCGCTCCGACGCCCTGGTCTCGGTGCCCCTCGGGCGCCTGATCGGCAGCATCCTCCTCAGTTGGGATCTCCTGATGCCCGCGCTCATCGCCGTCGCGAGCATCGCGGTGGGGACCTTCTGGAACCCGCTCTTCCTGCTCCTCGTGCTCCCGTTCGGGCTCGCGCTCGTCGGCGTGACCTTCGGCCAGTTCAACCGGGGCTTCCGCTTCACGCTCTCGCAGGGCGCCGACGGGGTGCGCGTCGGAGCCGGGCTCACGGCGACCGTCACCGAGACGATCCCGTTCGGCCGCATCCACGCGTTCGAGGCGCGGCAGCCGCTCGGCTGGAGGCCCTTCGGCTGGTGGAAGGTGCGCATCACGACCGCCGGTCATGCCGTCTCGCAGGGCGGCCAGAACCGGCTGCAGAACACGGTGCTGCCCGTCGGTCCGCTCGACGACGTGCTGCGGGTCTTCGCGGCGATGCTGCCCGCCGGGTCCGGCGCCGGCGAGGGGACGGAGGCGGCGGATGCCGCTGCGGATGCCGACGCGCTGCTCGACGCCCTCGTGGGCCGCGGCGAGGGCTTCCTCGGAGCCGGCCCCCGGGCCGGCTGGGTGCTGTGGTTCGGTCGCAGACGCGCAGGCATCAGGCTCGACGGCGTCGCTCCCGGAGACCCTGGCGACCGGGCGACCCTGCGGGTGCGCCGCGGAGCGCTCACCCGCTCGCTCGGGATCATGCCGATGGTGCGCGCGCAGTCGGTGCAGCTGCGCCGGCCGCTCGTGCACCGGCTGCTCGGCCTCGCCTCGGTACAGGCGCACACCGTGCTGGGTCCCGTGCGCATGGAGATGCGCGGGCTCGGGCTGAGCCGGGCCAGGGAGGTCTTCGACCTCCTCGCGGCGACGGCGGTGCGCGCGCAGACGGACGAGTCGCTGCGCCGGTCGGCGGGGGAGCTCCGCGGGCCGGAGGAGTTCCGGGGGCCGGAGGAGTTCCGGGAGCCGGAAGGGCCGCAGGCGACGGGGCCTCGCGGCGCGGAGCCGCCGGAGGGGACCTCATGACCGGCGCACGAGCGGGCAGACTCGGTATCGGCATCGTCGGCGCGGGGCGCGTCGGCTCCGTGCTCGCCCTCGCCCTCGCGGGTGCGGGGCACGCGGTCACCGGCATCAGCGCGATCAGCGAGGAGAGCCGTGAGCGGGCCGAGGCACTGCTGCCGGGCGTTCCGCTGCTCGAGGTGCCCGAGGTGGTGCGCCGCAGCGAGTTCGTGCTGTTCGCGGTTCCGGGCCCCGAACTGCCCGCGCTCGTGAGCGGGCTCACCGAGATCCGCGCCTGGCAGGCCGGGCAGCTCGTCGCGCATACCGCCCCAGAGTACGGGCACGGCGTCTTCGCCCCCGCGCTCGCGGCGGGCGTGATCCCGCTCGCGCTGCACCCGGCGATGGTTTTCACCGGCACCAGCCTCGATCTGGCGCGTCTCGCAGGAGCGACGGTCGCCGTGACCGCGCCGACCCCCGTGCTGCCGATCGGCCAGGCGCTCGCGGTGGAGATGGGGGCGGAGCCGGTGGTGGTCGCCGAGGCCGATCGCCCGGCCTACGCGGAGGCGCTCGCCGCCGCGACGGAGTTCTCTCGCGCCGTGGTTCGGCAGGCGGCCGACAGCCTGCGCGAGCTCGGCATCGCCCGGCCCGACCACGTCGTCGGCGGGCTCGTGCGCGCCGCGATCGAGGAGGAGCTGGCGGCGGCGGCGGGCCTCGCCGACACGGAGAGCATCTAGCGCCCCGCCGCCCCGCCCCGCCGCCGCGCCCCCTTCTCCCGCCGAGAACCCATCCAAGTGCCGAAGCCGCATCGTAGTTGCGTGACTTGGATGGGGTCTCGGCACCTGGATGCGACCTCAGCGCGGGCCGCCCGGAGGGAGAGGGGATGACAGGCGAAGAGGGGAGGGACGGGGCGTGCGGCAGGGTCGCCGCAATTGTCGTCCACAGGCGGGAAGCCGCTGTGAATCGCCTGAGTCGTCCACGGATTCGGACGAAGGGCCGCGCCGCGCCGACAGATCTGCGACAGTCGCCTCATGCGAGTGCGGGAACGGATGGCCGAGCTCGAGCGAGCCATGCTCCATTGGCGGCAGCTCCTCGACGAGGGGAGCCGAAGGCGCGACATCCTGAGCGGGGTCAGCGAGGGGCGGCTGGTGCGCGTCGCGCGCGGCTGCTATCTGGAGCGAGCGCTCTGGCAGCGGCTGCGCAGCGAGGAGCGGCAGCTCGTTGCGGCCCTGGCCTGCGAGCGCAACCACCGGGGATGCGCCCCGCTCTTCTCGCACTACACGGCCGCGGCGCTGTGGGGGCTGCCCCTGTACCGCTTCGGGGATACTCGTGCGCACACGCTCCAACAGCCGGGCACCCGAGCCGGCAGCACCGCCGGGGTGGTGCGGCACCGCGGCGCCTATGATGCCGCGGACACGGTCGAGATCTGCGGGCTCCGCGTCACGAGTCTCACCCGAACGGTGGTGGATCTCGCGCGGGTCGCCGCACCCGAGCTCGCTCTCGGATGCGCGGACGCCGGACTATCCCTGCTGCACGGGAATGACGCGGACGGCGCGGAGAGGTGGCGCCGGCAGCAGCTCGAGGCCCTGGGCGAGCTGAGCGGGCATCGCGGGGTGCGCTCAGCGGGACGTGTGATCGCCTTCGCGGACGGGCGCGCCGACTCGGTGCTCGAGAGCGTGAGCAGGCTGCAGCTGGCACGCCTGGGATTCAGGATCGCGTTCCAGGTGCCCGTGCGCACCCCTGGGGGCGAGTTCCGAGTGGATTTCGAGTTCCTCGACCATGACGCGCTCGGCGAGGTCGACGGGGAGGTCAAATACACCGACCCGGCGATGAGGGGAGGGCGCTCGCTGGAGCGGGTGATCGTCGACGAGAAGATCCGCGAAGATCTGGTTCGAGGCGTCACGGGCAAGCGCGTAGTGAGGTGGGATGCACGTGCCGCCGCGACGGTGCAGCCGCTCGGGGCGAGGCTGCGGGCTTTCGGGCTCGTGCCGGGCGCCCGCCCCCGGCCCAGCCCCCGCCCCCG
>CALMSE010000107.1 GCA_937872275.1 uncultured Leucobacter sp.
TGATCATGCGGCTAGATCAAGATCCCATCCACTCGTTTAGTCCTATAACCCGGGATCCTCTGTATTCTGCTGAAAACGCGTGACAACCTGCATTCTAGGCGAAAACGCACGCGGAGCAGTGGGATATCGAGGTCGAACTCGCAACCCGATGGTACCCTTGGTGTGCGGGCATGTGCCCGCGTCAACGATGAACCGAGCACGTCGGCTGGCGGGCTGGTCTTCGGTGGTGGATCCCCCTCCGCTCAGCCCGCGTCGCGTGCGCTGAGTCCGTCGAAGCGTCGCAGGGCGCGAGATCCGGCAGGGTGGCCTTCTACTGAACATCAGCAACCGCAGCCTCACGTCGCAGACGTCGCAGCGGGCTGTCCGCCGCGTGCTCACGTATGTAAGGAGTACCCGTGGAGGGTCCTGAGATCAAATTCGCCGAGACCGTGCTCGACAACGGCCGGTTCGGCAAGCGCACGATCCGCTTCGAGACCGGCCGCCTCGCCCAGCAGGCGCAGGGCGCGGTCGCCGCGTACCTCGATGAGGAGACCATGCTGCTGAGCGCGACCAGCGCCTCGAAGCATCCGAAGGATCACTTCGACTTCTTCCCGCTGACCGTCGACGTCGAGGAGCGCTCGTACGCCGCGGGCAAGATCCCCGGCTCGTTCTTCCGCCGCGAGGGTCGCCCCTCGACCGACGCGATCCTCGTCTGCCGTCTCATCGACCGCCCGCTGCGCCCGTCGTTCGTCGACGGCCTCCGCAACGAGGTGCAGATCGTCGTGACCGTGCTCTCGATCGCGCCGGGCGAGTTCTACGACGCCCTCGCCATCAACGCCGCGAGCGCCTCGACCCAGATCTCGGGTCTGCCGTTCTCGGGTCCCATCGCCGGCGTGCGCCTCGCCCTTATCGGCGACCAGTGGGTCGCGTTCCCGAACGTGGCGCAGCTCGAGGAGGCCGTGTTCGACCTGATGGTCGCGGGCCGCGTGGTCACGAAGGCCGACGGCACCGAGGACGTCGCGATCATGATGGTCGAGGCCGAGGCGACCGAGGGGTCGTGGAACCTCATCAAGGCCGGGGCCACGAAGCCCGACGAGGCCGTCGTGGCCCAGGGCCTCGAGGCCGCGAAGCCCTTCATCTCGCAGCTCGTGAAGGCCCAGGAGCAGCTCGCCGCGCAGTCGGCGAAGGAGATCCAGGAGTACCCGGTCTTCCTGCCCTACACCGACGAGGTCTACGCCGCGGTCGAGGCGCTCGCGCTGGGCGAGCTCAGCGGCATCTACCAGATCGCCGACAAGCAGGAGCGTCAGGATGCCGACGACGCGCTGAAGGCGCGCGTCAAGGAGGCCGTCGCGGCCAAGATCGCGGCGGGCGAGCTGCCCGTCGATTCCGAGGGCCAGGTCTCCGCGGCCTACAAGTCGGTCACGAAGAAGATCGTGCGCGGTCGCATCCTCACCGAGGGCGCCCGCATCGACGGTCGCGGCCTGCGCGACATCCGTGCGCTCGACGCCGAGGTCCAGGTGATCCCGCGCGTGCACGGCTCGGCGATCTTCC
>CALMSE010000108.1 GCA_937872275.1 uncultured Leucobacter sp.
CGAGCCGCACCCGCAGCCCCTCGTTGAGCGAGCCGAGGCCGCCGCGCGAGGCCGCGGCCCAGCGCGCCCGCCCCTGGGAGAGCCCGAGCAGCGCCACCACGATGCCGAGCAGCACCAGCACCCAGGAGCTCGCGCGCATGCCGTCGACGGTCCGGCCGAAGATCGCGTCGATCGCCGCCACCGAGACGCCCATCCCGGGGGCCGCGGCCTGCAGCGCGACGCTGCCGCCCGCGAGGGCGATGAGGAAGGCCGCTCCCCCGACGAGCATGCCGATACCGCTGCCGGCGATCGCCGAGGGGCGCCGCACCGCGAGCAGCACGCCGAGCACGAAGAGGCCGAGTGCGACGAGGGGCAGCCACCAGCCGAGCGCAGTGGTGAGCGTGTAGACGAGCGAGATGAGCGGCAGCGCATCGCTCTGCGCGACCGAGATCGAGGCGTTGACGACGGGAATGGCCGCCGCGAGGGTGAACCCGTTCTGCTCGAGCGATGCCTTCACCTGCTCGATGATCGGACCGAGCTGGATCGCGACCTCGCCGTGATCGGAGATCGTCACCGCGCCGCCCGCGACCGAGTCCCGCGTCGCGGTGGCGACGAGCGCGCGATGGCTCACCCGCAGGCTCGACTCCCAGGCGTCCGCGAACAGATCGGAGCGCACGAAGTCGTTGACGCCCGAGTCGAGCATGCTGCGCACCCCGCTCGCGGCCGGCGCGCGCAGCAGGTCGAGCGCGGAGGCCGCGCGGTCGGGCAGGCCGAGATCGGCGATGCCGTCGAACACCGCGTTCGTGATGCCGTCGATGTCGACCTGATCCTCGATGAGGCCGATGACCTGGCGGCTGACCTCTGACTGCACCGCGGGGTCGTCGGCCAGCGGCGCGAAGGTCTGCACGAAGACGGCCTCGTCGACGAGTCGCGCCTTGGCCCAGCCGGCGACCACGCCGACCGGCACGAGCGCGGTCGCGAGCACGATGCACAGCGCCGAGGCGAGAGATCGCACCCAGGCACCCCGCCCGCGGGACGGGGCACCCGCCGCGCGCTCGGCCGGGCGCCCGCGCCGCAGTCGTTCGTTCTCGCGCTCGAGCTCGGCGATCCGCTCGCGCAGTTCCTCCTCCGCGGTCTCCGGCCGGCTCATGATCCGAGCGCCCTTACGCGGCGCTCACGACGGGACGCACCCAGCCGTGGCGATCCGCCGCCGTCCCGAATTGGATGCCGGTGAGCTCCTCGCGCAGAGACATGGTGAGCTCGCCGGGGGCCCGCTCGCCGAAGTCGACGATCACGCCCTCCTCGCCGACCAGCCGGCCGATCGGGGTGATCACCGCGGCGGTGCCGCAGGCGAAGGCCTCCGTGATCGTGCCGTCGGCCGCGCCCTCGCGCCACTCGCCCACGGTGACGTCCCGCTCCTCGACCGCGTGACCGCGATCCCTCGCCAGCTGGATCAGGCTGCGGCGGGTCACGCCGTCGAGGATGTTGCCGTTCAGCTTCGGCGTCACGAGCGTGCCGTCGGCGCGCACGAGGAACAGGTTCATTCCGCCGAGCTCGTCGATGGTGTCGTCGGTGTTCGAGTCGGTGAAGAGCACCTGCGCGCAGCCGTGCTCCTGGGCGATGCGGGTGGGCAGCAGCGACGCGGCGTAGTTGCCGCCGCACTTGGCGGCGCCCGTGCCGCCGTGGCCGGCGCGCGAGAGGCCTTCGGAGAGCCAGATCGAGACCGGCTTCACGCCGCCGGTGAAATAGGAGCCCGCGGGGCCCGCGATGACCAGGAAGCGCGCGCGCTCGGCCGAGCGCACGCCGAGGAAGTTCTCGTAGGCGATCATGAAGGGCCGCAGATAGAGGCTCTGATCCTCCCCGCTCGGCACCCAGTCGGCGTCGACGCGCACGAGTTCCTCGACCGCGCGCACGAAGAGCTCTTCGGGGAGCTCGGGAAGGGCGAGGCGCCTGGCGCTCTCGTTCAGGCGCCGCGCGTTCGCCTCGGGGCGGAAGACGACGATGTCGCCGTTCGGGTGCCGGTAGGCCTTCAGCCCCTCGAAGATCTCCTGGCCGTAGTGCAGCACGGAGGAGGCCGGGTCGAGCTCGATCGGCCCGTAGGGCAGCACCTCGGCGTCGTGCCAGCCGGTGTCCTGATCCCAGACGATCGAGACCATGTGATCGGTGAACCGCTTGCAGAAGCCGGGGTCGCGGAGGATCTCCTCGCGCTCCGCGTCGGGGAGTCGCGTGGCCGGGGTGCGGGTGAAGGTGAGCTCGCTCATGGGGGTGCTTTCTGCGGGGCGGGTGGAGGAGACGCTAGCGGGACGGGATGCGGGCGATGATCGCCTCGGCGACCTCGGCGGTGGATCGGGGGGCGGATCCGCGCTGCGCGAGGTCGTCCCGCACGGCCGCGCGGACCCGATCGCCCTCGGACTTGAGGCCGAGGTGGTCGAGCATGAGCGCGGCCGAGAGGATCGACGCGGTGGGATCGGCGAGCTGCTTGCCCGCGATGTCGGGCGCCGAGCCGTGCACGGGTTCGAACATGCTCGGGAATGCGCCTTCGGGATTGATGTTGCCGCTCGCCGCGAGCCCGATGCCGCCGCCGATGGCGCCGGCGAGATCGGTGAGGATGTCGCCGAACAGGTTGTCGGTGACGATCACGTCGAAGCGCGCCGGATCCTGCACCATGAAGATCGTCGCCGCGTCGACGTGCAGGTAGTCGACCGCGATGTCCGGGTATCCCGGCGCGACCGCCTCGACGATGCGCTGCCAGGTCGCCCCGGCGTGCACCAGGACGTTGGTCTTGTGCACCCAGGTGAGCCTCTTGCGCGGCCGACTGCTCGCGAGCTCGAAGGCGTAGCGCACGACGCGCTCGACTCCGTAGGCCGTGTTCACCGAGACCTCGGTCGAGACCTCCGCGGGGGTGCCCGCGCGCAGGCGACCGCCATTGCCGGCGTAGGGGCCCTCGGTGCCCTCGCGCACGACCACGAAGTCGACCTCGCCGGGGTTCGCGAGCGTGGAGGCCACGCCCGGGTAGAGCGTGCAGGGGCGCACGTTGGCGTAGTGGTCGAAGTCGAAGCGCAGCTTCAGCAGCAGGCCGCGCTCGATGTTCGCCTCCTTCAGCCGCGGGTCCCCCGGCACCCCGCCCACGGCGCCGAAGAGGATCGCCTCGTGCTCCGCGATCGCCGCCTGCTCGTCCTCGGGCAAGGTGTCGCCCGTCTCGAGGTAGCGCTCCGCCCCGAGCTCGAACTCGGTGCGGTCGAGCTCGACCTCGCCGCCTTCCAGCACCGCGTCGAGCACGCGATTCGCCTGCTCCGTGACCTCTCGTCCGATGCCGTCACCCGGGATCACGGCGAGCTTGATGGTGCGGGTCACGGGGGCTCCTTAGGGATCTCTGGGCTTCTCCTGGATCGGCTCGCACTCGCGGGGACTGACTGCGCTGCGCTCGCACGGGCCGAGAGACTCAGCTTACCGCTGCCTCCCCGGCGTCGTCGTCGCGAGCTTCGAAGCGCACCATGACCGCCTTGAACCCGGGGGTGTTCGACTCGCGCGCCACCAGCTCGCGGTGCACGAGCGGGTTCGCCTCGGGGTAGTAGGCGGCCACGCAGCCCCTGGCGGTCGGATACGCGACGAGCCTGAAGCGATCCGCGCGCCGCTCCTCGCCCCTGAACACCGACACCACGTCCACGAGGGCGCGATCCTCGAAGCCCGCCTCCGCGAGGTCGTCGGGATGGATCAGGATCACGCGGCGTCCGCCCTTGATCCCGCGGTAGCGGTCGTCGAGCCCGTAGAAGGTCGTGTTGTACTGGTCGTGCGAGCGCATGGTCTGCAGCACCAGATGCCCGGGCGGCGGGGCGAGGTACTCGAGCGGCCTGACCGTGAACTGGGCCTTGCCCCGGGGGGTGGCGAAGCTGCGCTCGTCGCGTGGCGGGTTGGGCAGCACGAAGCCGTACCGCGTGCGCACCCGGGTGTTGAAGTCCTCGGTGCCGGGGATCACCCGCGAGCAGTGGTCGCGGATCACGTCGTAGTCGTCGGCCATGGCCTTCCAGTCGACCGCGTGGTCGGGGCCGAAGATGGCGTGGGCCATGCGGGCGAGGATCACCGGCTCGGCGAGCAGGTGGTCGGAGACCGGCTTCAACCGGCCCTGGGTCCTGCTGACGACCGACATCGAGTTCTCGACGGTGAGGAATTGCACGCCGCCGGGGTGCTTGTCGTCGAGATCGGTGCGGCCGAGCGTCGGCAGGATGAGCGAGGTCCTGCCGTGCACGACGTGCGAGCGGTTCGGCTTCGTCGAGATGTGCACCGTGAGGCCCGTGCGCTTGAGCGCCTCCTCCATGTAGGCCGTGTCGGAGTTCGCCATCGCGAGGTTGCCGCCGAGCGACACGAAGACGTCGACCAGGCCCTCGTGCATCGCCTCCATCGACTCGGTCGAGTCGTAGCCGTGGTGGCGGGGCGAGACGATGCCGAACTCCGCGTCGATGCTGCTGAGCAGCGCCTCGCTCGGCTTCTCCCAGATGCCGAAGGTGCGGTCCCCCTGCACGTTCGAGTGGCCGCGCACCGGGCAGGCGCCCGCACCGGGCTTGCCGAAATTGCCCTGCAGCAGCAGCAGGTTGATGATCTCCTTGATCGTGTCGACCGAGTGCGGCTGCTGCGTGATGCCGAGCGCCCAGCAGAAGATGGTCGCCTTCGACCGCGCGAGCAGGTCGGCGACGCGCTCGATCTCCTCCCGCTGCAGGCCGGTGGCTTCGAGCGTCTCGTCCCAGTCGAGGTGCGCGCGCGCCTCCGCATACTCGGCGAAGCCCTCGGTCGACGAATCCACGAACGCGCGATCCACGACCGTTCCCGGCGCCTCGGCCTCCTTCATCAGCAGCAGGTGGCCGAGCGCCTGGAAGAGCGCCTGATCGCCGCCGACCTTGATCTGCAGGAACTCATCGCTGGTCCGCTCGCCGTCGCCGAACAGTCCGCTCGGGGTCTGCGGATCCTTGAAGCGCATGAGACCCGCCTCCGGCAGCGGGTTCACCGCCACCACCTTGCCGCCGTTCTTGCGGCACTCGGCGAGCGAGCCGAGCATGCGGGGGTGGTTGGTGCCGGGGTTCTGCCCGACCACGAAGATCAGCTCGGACGTCTCGAGATCCTCGAGCGAGACCGTGCCCTTGCCGATGCCGATCGTCGGGTTCAGGGCCGTGCCCGAGGACTCGTGGCACATGTTCGAGCAGTCGGGCAGGTTGTTGGTGCCGAGCGAGCGCGCCAGCAGCTGGTACATGAACGCGGTCTCGTTCGGGGTGCGGCCCGAGGTGTAGAAGGTGCAGCGATCCGGGGTGGTGGCCTTCACGTGCTCCGCGATGACGGCGAACGCCTCGTCCCAGGCGACCGGGCGGTAGTGCGTCTCACCCTCCCGGATCATCATCGGGTGCGTAATGCGCCCCGACTGGCCGAGCCAGTACTCGGTCTTCTGCTCGAGCACCGAGATCGGGTGCTCCGCCCACCACTCGGGGTTCGCGATGCGCAGGGTGTTCTCCTCGGCCAGCGCCTTCGCGCCGTTCTCGCAGAACTCGATCTTCTTCCGCTCGCCGGTGATGGACTCCGGCCAGGCGCACCCGGGGCAGTCGACGCCGTCGGGCTGGTTGACGCGGAACATCGAGCGCACCGTGCGGCTCACGCCGCCCTGCTTGATGCCGCGCTCGAAGGCGACCTCGACCGCCTTCAGGCCGGCGGCGGACTTCTTCGGGGCTGAGACGGCGAGGTCGTCCTCGTCGATGTCCCGCAACTCGACGACACGCCCACGCACCTCGGACATCCTGAACCGCCTTCGCTCTCGCGGCTTCCGCCGTGCCTCCCGATGATACTCGCCGGGGCTGTCGTCGACCCGGAGACCTGCTGCGGCCGCGCGAAGAAGACCGCGTCGGGGGTCCCTGCCGTCGGCGCCGAACGGGGCACCGGGCGGTGCGCGGCCGAATGCGCGGCTACCAGGGCCGGCGGAAGGCGAAGCGTCCGTCGACGAATACATCGAAGTAGGAGGCGCCCCCGTCGATGAGCTGCTGGGCGATCAGCCGCACGGAGACCATGTGCCTCTCGTGCACCCCGACTTCCAGGTCGAACACGTTCGGCATGACGATCCCCAGATTCCCGCCGCTGTCGACCGCGACCGCCCCGTCGACGCTGATCGTGACCCGATTGCGGATTCCGGCGACGTTCACGGTCACCTCATGCGGTTCGTGAGCGCCCACGCCGAACGTGAAGGTTCTGGACATGGCTTCCACTCAACCACAGATCGACCGGAGGCCGGCGCCCGTCCCACCCGCGACACCTCCGCAGTCCGTCGCCGACACGATGGGGCTCCTCTCCCCTTCCGTTCCCCTTCCGTGCGCGAGGGGGGACTTGAACTGACCTCG
>CALMSE010000109.1 GCA_937872275.1 uncultured Leucobacter sp.
CGACGGGCAGCGCCTGGCGGATCGCCTCGCCCGTGAGCGGGATCCCGTCGCCGGCCAGGAGCGGCTCGACGCCCGCGAGCACCGCGCCGAGGCGCTCGGCCCCGGCTGCATCGATGCCGCGCAGCTCGTCGACGACGCCGGCGGAGCCGATCTTGTCGAGCTTGTCGATCGTGATGAGGGCCCGCTCGTGCTGATCGGCCGCGAAGCCGCAGTGCTCGAGCAGCCCGAAGAGGATGCGCCGGTCGTTCACCCGGATGACGCAGCCCTCGAGCCCGAGGGCCGCGAGCGCCTGCGATGTGGCGGTGACGAGCTCGATCTCGGCCAGCGGGCCCGCCTCGCCGATGATGTCGATGTCGGCCTGCACGAACTGGCGGTAGCGGCCCTTCTGCGGGCGCTCGGCGCGCCACACCGGCGCGATCTGCAGGGCCCGGAAGACGGGCGGCAGCTCGGCGCGGTGGCTCGCGTAGAAGCGGGTGAGCGGCACCGTGAGATCGAAGCGCAGCCCGAGGTCGGCGAGCTGCTCGGGGTCGCCGGCCTCGGCCGCCGCGGCGAGCGCCTCGTCGGTGATGCCGCGCTTCAGGATCGAGAAGCTGAGCTTCTCGTTGTCGCCCCCGAGGCCCGCGTGCAGGCGCGACCAGTCCTCGACCACGGGCGTCTCGATCTCGTCGAAGCCGTGCGCGCGGTACACGCCGCGGATCACGCCCAGCGCGTGCTCGCGGCGGGCCTTGTCTGCGGGGAGGAAATCGCGCATGCCGCGCGGCGGGTTCACCTGTGTGGCCATAGTGGTCCCATTCTTCCACGGCCGCGCGGGGGCCCGGCCCGCCGCCTCGCCCCGGCCCCCGCTGCGGGTGTCGGTTCGGTGCGCCGAACGGCGGTTCGGCGCACCGAACCGACACCTCGCGGGAGGGAGGCAGGGTTCGGCAGGCGCAGAGCCCGAGCTAGTGCTGCACGGGCGGCTCGGCCCCGTAGCCGGTGAGCGCGCGCACCTCCATCTCGGCGGCGAGCTTCTTCGACTCGCCGCCGCGGCGCGAGGTCACCGAGCCCAGCCAGCCGAGGAGGAAGCCCAGGGGGATCGACACGATGCCCGGGTTTCTCAGCGGGAAGATCGCGAAGTCGACGCCCTCGCCGAGCATGGCCTTCGGGTCGCCCGACACGACGGGCGAGAAGGCGATGAGCACGACGGCCGACACCAGCCCGCCGATCATCGACCACACGGCGCCGCGGGTGGTGAACCCCTTCCAGAACAGGGAGTAGAGGATCGTCGGCAGGTTCGCCGAGGCCGCCACCGCGAAGGCGAGCGCCACGAGGAAGGCGATGTTCTGCCCCTGCACCCCGATGCCGCCGAGGATCGCCAGCACGCCGATGACGAGGGTCGTGATCTTGGCGACCTTGACCTCCTGCTTCGGCGAGGCCTTGCCCTTCTTGATCACGCTGTTGTAGATGTCGTGCGCGAAGGACGCCGACGCCGTGATCGTGAGGCCGGCGACGACCGCGAGGATCGTCGCGAACGCCACCGCCGAGATGAAGCCGAGCAGCAGCGGCCCGCCGAGGTGCAGGGCGAGCAGCGGCGCGGCGGAGTTCTGGCCGCCGGGCGCGTCCGCGATGGTCTGCGGGCCGACGAGCGCCGCGGCGCCGTAGCCGAGCACGAGCGTGAACAGGTAGAAGACGCCGATCAGCCAGATCGCCCAGACGACCGAGCGGCGGGCCTCCTTCGCGGTGGGCACGGTGTAGAAGCGCATCAGCACGTGCGGCAGGCCCGCCGTGCCGAGCACGAGCGCGATCGCGAGCGATACGAAGTCGATCGGGTTCGAGCCGTACTGCAGCCCGGGCACGAGGATCGCCGCGCCGTTCGCGTTCTCCGGGTTGTTCACGGCCGCATCGAGCACCGCCGCGAAGTTGAAGCCGTTGAGCGCGAGCACCCAGACCGTCATCGCGCATGCCCCGGCGATCAGCAGCACGGCCTTGATGATCTGCACCCAGGTGGTGCCCTTCATGCCGCCGATGAGCACGTAGAGGATCATCACGACGCCGACCACCGCGATCACGAGCGACTGCCCGAGCTTGTCGCCGATGCCGAGCAGCAGCGAGACGAGCCCGCCCGCCCCCGCCATCTGGGCGAGCAGGTAGAAGAAGGAGACCGCGAGCGTCGTGAGCGCGGCCGCCATTCGCACGGGGCGCTGGCGCAGCCGGAACGAGAGCACGTCGGCCATCGTGAACTTCGCGGTGTTGCGCATCAGTTCGGCGACGAGCAGCAGGGCGACGAGCCAGGCGACGAGGAAGCCGATCGAGTAGAGGAAGCCGTCGTAGCCGTTGATCGCGATCGCGCCGACGATGCCGAGGAACGATGCCGCCGAGAGGTAGTCGCCCGCGATGGCGAGGCCGTTCTGCCTGCCCGAGAAGGAGCGCCCGCCCGCGTAGAAGTCGGCCGCGCTCTTGTTGTTGCGGCTCGCGCGGATCACGATGACCAGCGTGACGGCCACGAAGGCGAGGAATATCCCGATGTTGAGCACCGGGTTCTGCTCGGCCCCCGCGTTCTCGAGGCGGAAGATCGTGGGAGCGTTCATCGTGCGACTCCTTCGCCGTTGTCGGCGGGGCGGATCGTACCGGCCGCCAGGCCCTCGAGTTCGGCCCGCAGCTGCTCGGTCGCGGGGTCGAGACGTCGGTTCGCGAACGAGACGTACCACATGGTGATGCCGAAGGTGGTCACGAACTGCCCGAGGCCGAGCCAGAGCCCGACGTTGAGCCCGAGCAGGGGCTGCGCCATGAAGTCGTGCGCGAAGGCCGCGAGCACGACGTAGAGCAGGAACCACACCATGAACGCGATCGTGAGCGGAAACGCGAAGCGGCGGAACCGGTGCTTGTAGTCCTGGAACTCGGGCCGGGCCTGGAAGGCCTCGTAGTCGATGACCGCGCCTTCGGCCGGCGGATGGGATTCGGTAGTCATGGGCCTCCTCGCCTCATGGATGGATGGGGGGACGGGTTGAAGGGGTGGATGGATGGATGACGTGAGGTCTTCGCGGATGCGCTCTGGCGGCCGCGCCGCGCGAGCGGGGTCATCGCGGCAGCCGCACCGCCTGCGTGGCGGGGGCCGTGTACGTGCGGCCCAGCGACTCGATGAGCAGGTCGATGGTCGCCGGATCCTCGATCGTGGCCGGCACCGTGTAGGGCTCGCCGTCGACGATCTGCCTGATGGTCTTCCGCAGGATCTTGCCCGAGCGCGTCTTCGGCAGCCGTTCCACGACGGTGACGTCGCGGAACGCGGCCACGGGGCCGACCCGCTCGCGCACGAGCCGCACGAGCTCGGCGCCGATCTCCTCGTGCACGGCCCTCGCACCGTGCTTCAGCGTGACGAAGCCCTGCGCCCGCTGCCCCTTGAGGTCGTCGCGCGCGCCGATCACGGCGCACTCGGCGACGGCCGGGTGCTGCACCAGCACCTCCTCGAGCGCGCCCGTGGAGAGCCGGTGCCCCGCGACGTTGATCACGTCGTCGGTGCGGCCCATCACGAAGAGGTGGCCCTCCTCGTCGAAGTGACCCGCGTCTCCGGTCGCGTAATAGCCGGGGAACGCCGACAGGTACGAGTCGACGAAGCGCTGCCGGCTGCCCCAGATCTCGATCAGGGCGCCCGGCGGCAGGGGGAGCCGCAGCGCGATGTTGCCCTCGACGCCCGGCTCCTCGACCTCTCCGCCCGCCGCGTCCAGGATGCGCACGTCGAAGCCGGGCATCGGCACCGAGGTGGAGCCGGGCTTCGCGGGCAGGGGCTCGATGCCCCGGGGATTGGCGCAGATGGGCCAGCCGGTCTCGGTCTGCCACCAGTGGTCCACCACCGGCACCCCGAGACCGTCCCCGATCCAGTGCCAGGTCTCCGGGTCCATGCGCTCCCCCGCGACGTACAGCGCCCGCAGCGAGCCGAGGTCGTATCCCGCGAGCGCCTCGAGCGCCGGGTCCTCGCGGCGGATCGCGCGCAGCGCCGTGGGCGCGGTGAAGAGCGCTTTGGCTCCGTACTCGGAGAGCACCCGCCAGAAGGTGCCGGGATCCGGCGTGCCGACCGGCTTGCCCTCGTAGAGCACGGTCGTGCCGCCCGCGAGCAGCGGCCCGTAGACGATGAACGAGTGGCCGACGACCCAGCCCACATCGGAGGCGGTGAAGATCGTGTCGCCGACGCCGAAGTCGTAGATGCCCTGCATCGCCCAGGCCAGCGCCACCGCGTACCCGCCGCTGTCGCGCACGACGCCCTTCGGGCTTCCGGTGGTGCCCGAGGTGTAGAGGATGTAGAGCGGATGATCCGCGTTCACGGGCACGGGATCGGCGGGCACCGCGGCCGCCTCGGCCTCCGCCCAATCGAGCCAGGCGATCTCGCGGTCGGAGGCGTAGTCGGCGGCCCGCCCGGGCACGGACTCCCGGTCGTCGACGATCACGGCCTCGACACCGGAGGCGGCGCCTCCGCAGAGGTCGAGCGCGCGGCGCACGATGGGCAGGTACTCGACCGTGCGCCCGGGCTCGAGGCCTCCGGAGGAGGTGACGACGACCTTCGGCCGCGCGTCTGAGATGCGCGTGGCGAGCTCGTCGGCCGCGAACCCGCCGAAGACGACGGAGTGGATCGCGCCGATGCGGGCGCAGGCGAGCATCGCGACGACGGCATGCGGGGTCATCGGCAGGTAGACGAGCACGCGGTCGCCCTGCTGCACCCCGCGGGCTCGGAGCGCTCCTGCGAAGCGGGCGACCGAATCGCGCAGCTGCGCGTAGCTGATGCGGATCCGCGCACCGGTCATCGCGGAGTCGTGGATCAGCGCGGTGCGCTCGCCGCGCCCCGCATCGACATGGCGGTCGAGCGCGTTGGCGCAGACGTTCAGGCGGCCGTCGGGAAACCAGCGCCATTCCGTGCTGCTGCGCTCGTGCAACGCGACGCTCGGCGGGGCGCTCCAGTCGATGCGCTCCGCGGCCTCGAGCCAGAACCCCTCACGGTCGTTCGTGCTCCGCTCGATGATCGCCCGGTAGGCCGCGCCCGCACCAGGTGCCTCAGTCGCCGTCATCCGCTTTCTCCCTTGAAATCGCCGGCATTCGCGGCGTCTTCGCCGCGCGCGTTCACGATCGTAGGGATTGCGGATAGCATGAAGTACCCCCGAAAGTTGGTAGTTCCGATGAAGCAGCTCTCAGACTCCGCGCGGCGCACCCTCAACTCCGCCGTGGAGGAATTCGGCAGGGCGACC
>CALMSE010000110.1 GCA_937872275.1 uncultured Leucobacter sp.
CGCCACCGAGTTCGACGCCGCCGAGTTCGACGCCGCCGGGTCCGATGCCGCAGGGCCCCATGCCGTCGGGTCCGACATCGCCGGGTGAGAACGCAGGAATACGGCCGCGCCATTTGAGATAATCGAGAGAGCGCGTCGGAACGCGCTCGAACGCGGGCGAAGACGGAGGGGTGCACACGGGTGGGCTGGTTCACACGGCGGAAGCGCGGGGTCAGGCGACCCCCGCGGCGACTGCCGCGTCGTGAGCTCGCCCCGGTCGAGGACATCGTCGAGCAGGGACTGCTCGTCGCCGACGTCGCCGTGCGCATGACCGTGAAGAACGCGATCATCATGAACGCCCTGAAGCGGCACGTCGACTACGACGAGCAGCAGATCGTCGACATGGTGCGCGAGGCCGTCGTCGAGGTCGTCGAGGAACGGCAGCACGACGCGGCGCACATCAGGCGCGTGCGCGGGGAGATCCGCGACCACGGCCGCAGCTCATGGAGCGATGCGGAGTACGGCGACGGCGACAGCCGCACGCTGCGGCACCGCGAGCAGGTCTACGAGGGCGTCGCCGAGCAGCTGCGGCAGCGGGCCGAGGACGAGGAGTACCTGAGCGCGACCGCCCGGCGGGCGCACCAGGCGGCGTGGGCCGAGATCGGCGACTCGCTCAAGAATCGGGCGAGCGAGCCCTACTACGGGGGCGGCGGCACCGAGGAGTATGCGCGGGCGCGCGAAGCGCGGATCCAGCAGCTCATCGAGAAGGATCTCACCGAGCTGATGCGTCAGCGGCCGGGGAACGCCGGCTGAGCCCCCCGCCCGCCGCGCCGCGCGCCGCGTCACGGCTTCCCGACCACCGGAATGGCATCGGTGCGGGCGGTCTCGTCTCGCGGACCCTCCGGCAGCGTGAACTCGAAGACGGCCCCGCGGGGCGTGTTCTCGCGCGCCGAGATCTCCCCGCCCTGGCGCTGGATCACCTGGTGGCTGAGCGCGAGCCCGATGCCGTGCCCGCTCGACTTCGAGGTGAACGCCCCGTCGAAGATGCGCCCGCCCGGAATGTGCGAGAGCCCCTTGCCCGTGTCGCTGACCCGGAAGACGCCGCCGCGCGGGGTGCGCTCGGTCTCGATGCGCACGACGCGCTCCGGCGGCGGCCAGTCGGCCATCTCGTCGATGGCGTTGAAGCACAGGTTGAGGATCACCTGGCCGGTCAGCACCCGTTCGCACCAGACCGGCACCTCGGCATCGGACAGAACGACCAGCAGGCGGACCCCGCGCCGCGCCGCGTTCATCTCGAGCAGGCCGCGCACCTCGGAGAACAGCTCGTTGAGATCGGCCCGGTGCAGGGACTGCTCGAGATGGATCACGTAGTTGCGCAGGCTCCGCATGATCTCCGCCGCGCGCTCGAGCTGGGCTCGCGCCCCGGCGATGCCCTCGTGCACCGTCTGCTCGCTCGCCCCGCCCGCATCGAGCCGCCGCTGGGTGCCCGCGAGGTAATTGGTGGCCGCGGCGAGGGGCTGGGCGATCTCGTGCTCGATGGTCCTGGCCATGTCGCCCATCGCATTGAAGCGCGCGAGGTAGTTGAGGCGCTGCAGATCGCGCTCGCGCTCCTGGCTGCTCAGCACGTTCTCGGTGATGTCGTGGAAGAGCACCAGGTGCGCGTTCAACTCGCCCTCGTGCACGTGCTGGCAGCTGCCCGCGAACCAGCGGGCCTCCCCATCGACCGATCGGGTCTCGAAGCGGAACGGCTGCGAACGGCCCTCCCGCCGGCTGGAGTCGACGGCCGAGCGGAGCGCCTGAGCGCTCCCCGGGGTGCAGAGCCCGTAGAACGAGGCGTCGAGCAGGCCGTCGGGCTCGCTGCCGAGCAGTTCCTCGGCGGAGGAGCTCGCGAACGTCACCCGGGCGCCGTCGTCGACGACGAGGATGCCCTCCTGCATCTGCGCGAGGAACACGTTCAGCATCGTCTCGGTCCGCGTGAGGGTGCGGCGCGTCCGCTCCTCGCGCTCGATGTCCCTGAACTGCACCATCACGACGGCGCGCGAGCCCAGGACGAGGCGGGTCGCGACCGCCTCGGTGAGGATCTCCCGGCCGTCCTTGGCGCGGTACATCCACTCGATGTCGGCCTTGCCCTCGTCCGCAGCCCGCTGCAGCCAGTCGACCCCCCGGGAACGGCGGTACAGCTCGCTCAGGCCGCTCATGTGGTGCGCCTTCAGCGGCCTGAGCTCCTCGAGCGTGAAGCCCAGCAGCCGCAGGGTCGTCGGATTCGCCCAGAGGATGCTCTTCGTCTCGGCGTCGTGGATGATCACCCCGTAGGCGCTCGCCTCGACCATCCGAGCGAAATCGTCAGGGGTCAAGCGCGCGTCCTCGCCGGCCTCGCCGTTCATACCGCCATCCTCCCACCCCGCGCCGCGCCGCGGCGGGGGCTACGCAAAAGCTTTACCCCGCACCGCGAATGCGCGTAGCCGCGAGCGCCGGATGCGGATGGCCCGGGTCTCCCGTGCTCCGGTAGCGTAAGGCGCACGGCTGAGGCCCCGCACTGCGGCGATGCGGCGGGGCGCCGTGGCAGCTTCCGAGGAAGGGACGGCGCATGGAGATCAAGAGGGACGAGACCGCGTTCGAGGCCGTGCTCGCGCAGGTGGCGGCGCGGCGCGACGAGTTCACGCAGCAGCGCTACGTGCCGAGGGACATCATCGACGAGTTCATCTCGGTGGGCCTCTACCGGGCCTCGACCCCTGCGCGCTTCGGCGGCGAGCCGCTGCCTCCCGCCGAGTTCCTGCGCAAGATCGAGCGGATCTCCCGGGTGGACGCCTCGGCGGGCTGGGTCGCGAGCTTCGGCTCGGCGCTCATCTACTTCGCGGCGCTGCCCGAGTCGACGCAGGCCGAGCTCTACCGGGAGGGGCCCGACCTCGTCTTCGCCGGCGGGCTCTTCCCCGTGCAGGACGCGGAACTCACGGATGCGGGGTTCCGGGTCGACGGGCGGTGGAAGTTCGCGAGCGGCTGCAAGTCGGCCGACTGGCTGGGCGTGGGCATCAGCGGCGGCCCCGAATCGCAGGGCAAGCCGCGCACGGCGCTGCTGCGCCCGAGCGACGTCGAGATCGTCGAGAACTGGAACGTGCTCGGCCTCGAGGGCACGGGCAGCCACGACCTCCGGGTGGTCGACAAGATCGTGCCGCAGGAGTACACCTTCGTGCGGGGCGGCGCTCCGACGATCGACGAGCCGCTCTACCGCTACCCGACGATCGCCTACGCGGCGCAGGTGCTCGCGGTGGTCGGCCTCGGCACGGGGCGTGCGGCCCTCGACTACGTCACCGAGGTGGGCTCGGGGCGGTCGAGCATCACCGGCGGGCCGCGCCTGGCCGACAAGCCCTACTTCCGGGCGGATCTCGCGAAGGCCGAGGCGGCGCTGCGCTCGGCCCGCGGCTTCTTCTACGACATCACCGAGGAGGTCTGGGAGACCGTGCTCGCGGGCGATCCCGTGCCGCCGAAGCAGGCCGGTCTGCTGCGCCTGGCGGCGGTGACTGCGGCGAAGGCCGGCTGGGCCGCGACCCAGGCGGCGTTCACCCTCTCCGGCACGGGGGCCATCGCCGACGGGCACCCGATGCAGCAGATGCTCCGCGACGCCGCGGTGCCGCCCCAGCACGCCTTCCTCGCAGACGGGATCTACGATAGTGCCGGTGCGGTGCTGACCGGCCTCGATCCCGCCCCCGGCTTCATCTGATCGCACGCCAGTCCGTCTGAGAAAGAGAGTGAACCATGTCTGAGCAATACCCGCTGCGCGTCCTCTTCTGCCTGGGGATCAACCAGAACTTCTTCGATCTGCCGACCGGCACCGGCGGTGCGGTCTGGCAGGCGACGCTCGACTTCCTCGAGCAGACCCGCAACCATCCGGGGGTGAGCTACATCGCCGATTTCGACGACGACTCGCACCAGGTCGGACCCTCGACGGGATGGCCCTGGACGGCGTACGTGCTCGCCGACGTCGACAGCCAGCAGACCGTGAAGGAGGTGTGCGGCCTGCTCCGCACGATCTCCGTCGGCGAGCACTCGTTCTGGCGCTACGCCAAGATCGAGGCGAGGATCGGCCGGGGCCTCACCCTGCGCGACGACGTCGAGCTGCCGGAGTGACCCCGATGACTGCGCAGGATCGGCCCGGCGTCGCGGTCGTCACCGGTGCGGGCGGCGGGCTCGGCGGCATCATCGCGACGGAGTTCCTGCGCGCGGGGTACCGCGTCGCGTTCACCGATCTGCGGGCCGACGCCGCGGTCGCGGCGGCCGCGGCGGCCGATCCCACCGGAGCGGCGAGCGTCGGCGTCGGCCACGACATCCGCGACGAGGCCTCCTTCGTGCACGTGCTGGACCACGTGCGGGAGACGCTGGGGGAGCCCTCGGTGCTCGTGAACAACGCCGGGCTCACCCTGTTCGGCAAGCCGCTCGAGATCGGGTCGGAGGAGTTCGACGCGGGCGTGCAGCTCAACCTGGGGGGCGTCTTCCGCGGCTGCAAGGTCTTCGGAGCCAGCTTCGCCGCGCAGGGCTACGGCCGCATCGTGAACATCGCCTCGCTGGCGGGACAGAACGGGGGGACGGCCTCCGGGGTGCACTACGCGGCGGCGAAGGGGGGCGTGCTCTCGCTCACCAAGGTCTTCGCCCGCGAGCTCGGCCCGAGCGGGGTCACCGTGAACGCGATCGCGCCCGGCCCGCTCGACCTGCCGGTGGTGCGGGAGAGCGTGCCTGAGGAGCGTCTGCGCGAGATCGTCGCCGGGATCCCCGTGCGCACGCTGCTCTCGCCCCGGTTCGTCGCGCAGACGGCCGTGCTGCTCGCGAGCCCGGAGGCGCTGTCGGTCACCGGCGCCTGCTGGGACATCAACGGGGGCCTGAACCTGCGCTGAGCGCCCGGCGGCGAGCGGCCGGTGCTCGCCCGGCGGGCGGCTCTCAGCCGCTGCGCCCCTCCAGGAGCTCGAGATCGACGCCGCTCTGCAGCACGTCGCGCACGAGCACGGCCAGGCTCGGCGCGCCCGACTTCTCCCTGATCCTGGTGCGGTGCACGTCGACGGTGCGCGTGCTGATGCCCAGTGCGTGGGCGATGACCTTGCTCGGCTCTCCCTCGATCACGAGCCGCAGCACCTCGCGCTCGCGCGAGGTGAGCGTGGAGAGGATCTCCTCGATCCGATCCCGCTGGCGCTGCTCCTCCCGCATGGAACGGGCGCTCTCGAGCGCCTCCTGGACCACGTCGATGATGTGCTGCGGCTCGTAGGGCTTCTCGATGAAGGTCACCGCGCCCTGCTGCAGCGCGCGCACCGACATCTTGATGTCGCCGTGCGCGGAGACGAAGATGACGGGGATCCGCGCGCGGCGTTCGTTCAGCATCTCCTGCAGCCGGAAGCCGCTGATGTCGGGCATGCGCACGTCGACGATGAGACAGGCGATCCGCTCGGCGTCGAAGGCGTCGAGGAAGTCCGCGGCGGAGGTGAAGGAGCGCGACTGAAGCCCGACGGAGCCCACGAGCCACTCGAGTGAGGCGCAGAGCTCGCGATCGTCGTCGACGATGTAGACGCAGGGGGCCAGCGGATCCTCCTCGGCCGTCGTCTCGAGCTGCACCATCGCCTCCTCGTCTCCCGGCCCCTCGGTTCCTCAACGACTCTCCGCGGGCTCGCCGCGGGTTCTGCGCGGGGCCGCCCGCACTCGGGGCGGCGCAATTCTCACTGTAATCCCTCGCCGCCGCCCCGGTGCCGCGGCGGCGCGGATTGAAGGAATTGCGTAGCCGCACCCGTGCAGCCTGTAGTGCGCCGGTCACTTCTCCCCATGCGTCGCCGGGCCGCCCGACCGTAGGATGAGGAAGAACCGCAGTGCAGAGAAGCGCCGGCCGGTGCCGACCGGTGCCGGCACGCGTGCCGAGAGGCGCATCGACGATCGCGCTGACAGGTTGAGAAGCAAGCAGGTTGAGAAGCCGAGACGAACTGGGGTGCCGAGTGAGCGAAGCGACCGAGCGAGACCGCGCGAGCGCGCATCCGCCCATGACGGAGCGGACCGTCCCGGCGATGCTGCGCGCCGCCGCCGCGCAGCACGGAGACCGCGAGCTCGTGCGCTTCGAGGGCGTCTCCTGGAGCTATCGCGAGACCGAGCGGATCGCCGCGCGCGCCGCGCAGCGGCTGCGCGAGAGCTACGGCATCGGCCGGGGCGACGCGGTCGCCCTGCTGGTGCGCAACCGCCCCGAGTTCCTCGAGATCGTGCTGGGCGCCGCCTGGCTCGGCGCCGTGAGCGCGCCGCTGAACGTCGCCGCGAAGGGCGAGCAGCTGCGGCACATGCTCGCGAACTCGGGTGCGAGCGTGGTCTTCGCCGAGGAGGATCTGGTGGATCGCGTCCGCGAGGCGGACGCCTCGCTGCGCGTCGTGCTCGTCGGGGCGCCGGCCGATGCGGGCGAGGGCTGGTCGCTCGCCGACTCGGCCGCGGAGCCCGAGCCGGTCGGCCCCGGCGATCCCTTCGCGATCCTCTACACCTCCGGCACCACCGGTCTCTCGAAGGGCGTCGTCTGCCCGCACGCGCAGTACTACTGGTGGGCGCACCACAACATCTCGCTGCTCGAGATCGAGGCCGACGACGTGCTGCTGACGACGCTGCCGCTCTTCCACACGAACGCCCTCAGCGCCTTCGTGCAGGCGCTGCGCGCCGGCGCGAAGATCGTCTACGAGGCCCGCTTCTCGGCCTCCGGCTTCCGCCGCTCGATGACCGACTCGGGGGCCACGATCACCTTCCTCCTCGGCGCGATGGTGCCGATCCTGCTCACGACGCCGGAGCAGGAGGACGACGCCGACATCCCGCTCGACCGCGTGCTCGCCCCCGGCGTGCCCGAGCAGGTCGCCGACCAGTTCGCCGAGCGCTTCGGCATCCGCCTCATCGACGGCTTCGCCTCGACCGAGTCGAACTTCGTGATCGGCTCGCGCGCCGGCGAACGCCGCCCCGGCTGGATGGGCACGGCGCAGGAGGGCTTCGAGGTGCGGGTCGCCGACGAGCACGGCGACGAGGTGCCCGACGGGACTCCCGGCGAGCTGCTGCTGCGCGCCCGCGAGCCCTACGCCTTCTCGCTCGGCTACAACCGCATGCCCGAGGCGACCGTCGCCGCATGGGGCAACCTCTGGCTCCACACCGGCGACCGCGTGGTGCGGAACGAGGACGGCTACTTCAAGTTCGTGGACCGGCTGAAGGACGTGATCCGGCGCCGCGGCGAGAACATCTCCTCCTTCGAAGTGGAGGAGGCGCTGCTGCGGCACGAGGCGGTCGAGGCGGTCGCGGTGTTCCCCGTCGGCTCGGACCTCGCCGAGGACGAGGTGATGGCCGCCGTCGTGGTGAAGCAGGGCCAGAGCCTCCCGCCCGAGGCGCTGCTCGACCGCGCGCAGGAATATCTCGCCTACTTCGCGGTGCCCCGCTACGTCGACTTCGTGACCGAGCTGCCACTCACCGAGAACGGGAAGGTGCGCAAGTTCGTGCTGCGCGAGCGCGGCGTGACCGAGAGCACCTGGGATCGCGAAGCCGCCGGCTACGTGCTCAGGCGGGACTGACCGTGGTCCTGGCAGGTGGATCGGACGTCGTCGTCTGCGCGCCGACGACGGTGCCCTACGAGCGCTTCTCGCCGCACGGGACGCCGTACTGGTTCGGGCGGGCGATCCGCGCGCTCTGCGACACGGCGGGGATCGAGCCCGCCGGGATCGACGGGCTCGCCATCGCCTCGATGACGATGGCTCCGGATACCGCGATCGGCATCGTTGAGCATCTCGGGCTGAGCCTGCGCTGGATGGATCAGCCGACCGTCGGCGGGGCCTCGGGCCTCGTCGCGCTGCGCCGCGCGGTCGCGGCCGTCGCGCTCGGCGAGGCGGAGACGGTGGTCTGCGCGGGCGCCGACACCAACCGGCCCGGCGCCTTCGAGGGTCTGATCGAGAACTTCTCCCAGTTCTCCCGCGACGCGGTCGTGCCCTACGGGGCGGGCGGCCCGAACGGCAGCTTCGCGCTCATCACCCAGGCGTTCATGCGCGAGACCGGCCTCGAGGCCGCCGACTTCGGCAAGCTCTGCGCGGCGCAGCGCGAGAACGCCGCCGCGAACCCGATCGCCCTGATGCGGAAGCCCTACACGATCGAGGAGTACCTGGCCTCGCGGCTCATCGCCGACCCGATCCGCCTGCTCGACTGCGTGATGCCGTGCGCGGGCGCCGAGGCCTTCCTCGTCACCACCGCGGATCGCGCGCGCGCGCTGGGGCTCGACGGCGCCGCGGTGCTCTCCTCCTTCGAGAGCTACAACGACTACCCGGACGACCCGGTCCAGACGCGCGGCGGCTGGGCCGCCCGGGCGGGGGAGTTGTGGGATCGCGCGGGCCTCGGGCCCGCCGAGGTCGACGTGGTGCACAGCTACGACGACTACCCGGCGATCACGGCGATGCAGCTGCGCGACCTGGGCTTCGCAGCCGAAGGCGACATCGCGGGCTTCATCCGCTCTCACACCTTCACCGTCGCGGGGAGCTTCCCGCACAACACCTCGGGCGGGCAGCTCTCCACCGGCCAGGCCGGCTTCGCGGGCGGCTTCCTCGGCGTGAACGAGACGCTGCGGCAGCTCATCGGCCGGCCGCTCGGCGGTTCCGGCGCACAGGTGCCCGGCGCGCGCACGGGGCTCGTCTCGGGCTTCGGCATGATCAACTACGACCGGGGTCTCGTCTCGGCGGCGGCCGTGCTCGAGGGGAGGGCTGCATGATGGCGAGTGATGCCTCCGCCGCTGCCACCACCACCGGGGCGCTGCTGCCGCCCCACGGTCGCGACGCGACGAGCCTCGAGCTCACGGTCTGCGCGCTCGAGGGAACGTTCCGGCTGCAGTTCGACGCGAGCACGGGCCGGGTGCAGTACCCGCCGCGCGAGATCGCCGCGTCCTCTCTCTCCGAGAGGCTCGAGTGGCGCGAGGTCGAGCCCCGCGGCACCGTGCTGGCCGCGACGGTGCTGCGCGCCTCGGGCTCCGCCTACACGCGCGAGCTGCTGCCGTGGCCGATCGTGCTTGCGGAGGTCGCGGGGGCGCGGATCATCGCGCACGCGCTCGAAGCCGCGGGCGCGCTCGCTGAGTGCCGCG
>CALMSE010000111.1 GCA_937872275.1 uncultured Leucobacter sp.
GGCGACCACGCAGCACGATGTGAAGGCCGTCGAGTACCTCGTGCGCGAGCAGCTGACGCGGCAGGGGCTCGACCGCATCGCCGAGCTCACCCACGTCTGCTGCACGAGCGAGGACATCAACAACCTCTCCTACGCGCTCACCGTGAAGCAGGCCGTGGAAGAGGTGTGGCTGCCGAAGCTCGAGGCCGTCATCGTCGAGCTCGCCCGCCAGGCCGAGCAGTACCGCGAGCTGCCCATGATGAGCCGCACGCACGGCCAGCCCGCGACGCCGACGACGCTCGGCAAGGAGCTCGCGGTGTTCGTCTACCGCCTGAGCCGCCAGGTCGCGCAGATCGGGCAGGTGGAATACCTCGGCAAGTTCTCGGGGGCCACCGGCACCTTCGCCGCGCACCTCGCGGCCGACCCCGCCGCCGACTGGCCCGCGATCTCCCGCGAGTTCGTCGAGGGCCTCGGCCTCGACTGGAACCCGCTCACCACCCAGATCGAGTCGCACGACTGGCAGGCCGAGCTCTACACGCGCGTCGCGCACGTCAACCGCATCCTGCACAACCTCGCGACCGACGTGTGGAGCTACATCTCCATCGGCTACTTCCGCCAGATCCCGGTCGCGGGGGCCACGGGCTCGTCGACGATGCCGCACAAGGTCAACCCGATCCGATTCGAGAACGCCGAGGCGAACCTCGAGCTGTCGAACGCGATCCTCGACTCGCTCGCCGCGACGCTCGTCACGAGCCGCTGGCAGCGCGACCTCACCGACTCGTCGGCGCAGCGCAACATCGGCGTCGGCCTCGGCCACTCGGTGCTCGCGCTCGACAACATCAAGCGCGGCCTGGGCCAGATCGACGCGGCCCCCGAGGCGCTCGCGGCGGATCTCGACGCGAACTGGGAGGTGCTGGGCGAGGCGATCCAGACGGTGATTCGCGCGGAGGTCACGGCCGGGCGGTCGTCGATCGCGGATCCCTACGCCGTGCTGAAGGAGCTGACCCGGGATCGCAGGATCGGCCAGGCCGAGCTCGTGGAGTTCGTCGCGGGCCTCGAGATCGGCGACGAGGCGAGGCGGCGCCTGCTCGCCCTCACACCCGCAACGTACGTGGGCGCGGCCGCCGAGCTGCTCGAGCACCTGAAGGGCTGAGACCCGCCCCGACGCAGCGGACATGAGCGGGACTCGGAGCGGCTTCCCCGGCGCGGCGAAGCGGGCCGTGTTCGGGCTCGTCCTGCTCGCGATCGCGGGCGTCCTGCTCGCGGTCGCGTGGCCCGAGCTGCCGGACGGGAGCCTCGAGATCCGCCTCCCGGGCAGGACGGGTCGGGGCCCCAGCCTCGGTCACGTGCCCGCGCTCGACCATGCGCTCGCAGTCGGGTGCTTCGCCGCCGCATCGCTCCTCTACATCGCGTCGGCCCTGATCCTCGGTGATCGCTTCCGGCATCAGCTCGCGGCGCTCCCCGCCGCCGGAGCGCTCGCCGCGAGCTCGATACTCGCCGGGCTCGTCATGGACCGCTCGTCGTCCGACGGCCTCGCGATCGCCCTCGCCGTCTCGTGGATCCCGGTGGCGAGCGGCGCGGTGCTGCTCTTCGGCTACGCGGTCGAGGGCGTGGTGCAGTCGACGGAGGGCGGACCGGTGCCGCGCCGGCGCAAGCCGAAGGCTCCCCCGCTGCCGCCGTGGCGGCGACGGCTCCTCTCCGCACTGGGCCTCCTCGGGGCGGCCTGGGCGATCCTGCTCTTCGTGGTCTCGATCGTCGCGCACGCCGAGGGCCGCATCATGCGCCTTCCCTTCACCGGGTACGCACTGCCGGGCTTCCCCGCCACCGCCGGCACGGTGGCCGCGGTCTGGCTCCTCGCCGTGGCCGTCGCCTGGCTCGTCGTGCTGCTCGCCGGCACGCGGCGGTCCTTCGCGCCGCTCGCGATGATGCCGGCCGCGGCGGTGCTGGGCGAGGGATCCCTCGTGCTGGGCGCCATGAGCTCCGACACGGGCATGGCCGGGATCCTGCTCGGCTTCGCCGTCGTCACCGCCGCGGCGGTCGCCGCCGGGGTCGTCGGCCGCGCGGCGGCCGCAAGCGACCGCCGCTAGACGACCCGCGCGTCGATGAGCACCGGGCCCGAGGCCTGAAGCGCCTCGGCGTAGGCCCGCTCGAACTCCTCGCGCGTACTCGTGCGCACGCCCGGCACGCCGTAACCCTGGGCGATCGCGACGAAGTCGATGCCGCCGAGCTTCAGCCCCGGGACGTCGGGCACGCCCATGCGCTGGGCGAAGCCGGCCAGGGCTCCGTAGCCGCCGTTGTTCACGATGACGAACACGGTGCGGGTGCCGCGCCGGGCCGCCGTGTACAGGGCGGTGATGCCGTAGTTGGCGGAGCCGTCGCCGACGGTGGCGACCACGGTCGCCTCGGGCTTCGCGATCGAGAAGCCGACCGCGGCGGGCAGCCCGAAGCCCAGTCCGCCCGAGGCCGGGAAGTGGTACTGGCCGGGCCCGTCGATGTCGATGCGCTCGAGGTAGTCGAGGTCGAGGGTCGTCGTCTCGTTGACGTAGACGACGCCGTCGATCCGCTGCTCGTTGAGCACCTCGATGATCTCCGTGCCGGTCATGCCGTCGGGCGATGTCTGCGCGGGCTCGAGCGCGCGGGCCGGGCGGCGCCTGCCGCGATCCGCCACTCCCCCGGCGAGCGCGGTGATCACGCGGCCGACATCCGCCACGACGGCGCGGCCGAACGGCGCGCGCGCGGCCTCGGAGGCGTCCTCGGTGACCTGCCAGACCGCGGTTCCGGGCTCGAGGTAGGCGCCCGGCTCCCAGCGGTGGTAGCGGAACACCGGAGCGCCGAGGACGAGCACGAGGTCGTGGCCGGCGAGGCGCTTGCGCACCGACTCGATGCCCGGCACCAGCACCCCCGCGAAGTTCGGGTGGGTGCCCGGGAACGGCCCGCGCGGCGGCGACGGCGCGATGTAGACGGTGCCGTCGGAGAGCTCGGCGAGGCGGATCACCGCGTCGAAGACGTCCCCGTCCGCCACGGCGGCCGCGTCGACCTGCGGCCCGAGCACGATGGCCGGGCTCTCGGCGCCGTTCAGCGCGGCGAGCAGTTCGGCCAGCGTCTCGGGGGCGGCCCCGCCGGAGGTGTCGACCGAGCGCGCGAGGAGCAGCGCATCGTCGTCGAGCGCGGGCTCCATCCAGTCGTCCAGCGGCACCGAGACGTACACCGGCCCGCGCGGGTGCGCGGTGGCCTCGAAGATCGCCTGCGACAGCGTCCGCGGCACGTCGGCGGCAGCCAGCGGCTCGTGCGCGAACTTCGTCAGCGGGTAGGTGAGCATGCCGGCGTCGGCGCTGGCGAGCATGGTCTCCTGCCCGACGGTGCGCCGCACCTGCTGGCCGGCGAGCACCACGAGCGGGATGTTCGCGTAGCGCGCGTTCGTGAGCGCGCCCATCGCGTTGCCGCTGCCCGACGCCGCGTGCAGGTTGACGAGCACCGGCCGTCCGGTCGCGCGGGCGTAGCCCTCGGCCATGCCCATGACCGCCTGCTCGTGCAGACCGAGCACGAAGTCGAAGTCGTCGCCCAGGCCCGCGAGGAAGGGCAGCTCGTTCGAACCGGGGTTGCCGAAGATCACGGTCATCCCATGCGCGCGGAACACCTCGGCCGAGGCGTCCAGCACGGTCTTCTGACTCTCCATGGAAACTCTCCCTCCCGCCCCCGACCCGAGGGGCGCGCGTCGGTGTCTACCTTACGTGAGCGGCCGCCGCGGAGGCGGCCGCGGGCGGAGGAGTGCGCTGCAGGACACTAACATGGTCGCATGGAGACGACTCGGGGCGAGGTGGCCGCAGGTCCGGCCCGCCGCCGGGTCTCCCTGCTCGCGGTGCTCGACGAGTTCTTCTTCGTCTTCGCGGGCCTCGCCGCGATCTGGCTCGCCTGGCTGCTGCTCACCGAGAGCTTCAAGCTGGGCTGGTGGGGCATCCTCGTCTTCATCCTGTTCTGGGGCCTGCTCGCCTACCTGGTGCTCCCCCGCGTGCACCGCGTGCTCACGACCATCTACGTGCCCGACTACTTCATCGGGCGCACCCGCACGAGCGACGGCCTGCTCGGCGACCCGATCAACCTCGCCCTCAACGGCGACGAGGCGCAGCTGCACGCCGCGATGCGGGCCGCCGGGTGGACGCGCGCCGACCCGGTCACGCTGCGCAGCTCATGGCGGATCGTCACCTCCACGATCACCCGCCGCAGCTACGACGAGGCACCGGTGAGCCCGCTCTTCCTCTTCGGGCGCATGCAGGACTGCGCCTATCAGCAGGAGTTCGCCGGCAACCCCGCGAAGCGGCACCACGTGCGCTTCTGGCGCACCCCCGACGGCTGGCTGCTGCCCGGCGGCGAGCGGGTCGACTGGCTCGCCGCGGGCACCTTCGACCGCGCCGTCGGCCTCTCCCTGTTCACGCTGCAGGTCACGCACAAGATCGACGCCGACATCGACGTCGAGCGGGATCACATCGTGCAATCGGTCTCGCAGGTCGATCCCGCGGTCGCGGTTCGCGTGCTGAAGGACTTCTCGACCGGTTACCACTCGCGCAACGGCGGCGGCGACAGCGTGCGCACCGACGGGGACATGCCCATCATCGACCTGCGGGCGCTCCCCGTCCCGGCGGCGGCCTCGGGGGGCGACGATGACTGAGCGTCGGCACGAGCAGCATCTCAAGCGCTCCGCCTACGAACCCCCCATCGCGCTGCTCGGCGGCGATGCGCAGCCGGCGGCGCCGGCGAAGCGCCCCCTCTCGACGACGCTCGGCGCGGTGTTCATCGTGCTGCGCGCGCTGACCGGGGCCCTGTGGCTGGCCGCCTTCGCGCTGCTCTGGGGCGATCTCGCCGACGCGGTGGATGTTCCCAGCGACGAAGCGGGCGTGGTGCTCGCGGTGGTGCTCGTCGTCGGCGGCGTCTTCATCATCGCGCTGCTGCTGCTCGGCTGGATGATCTGGCGCGGCAGCAACTTCGCCCGCGTGGTCGTGATGCTGGGCCTCACCCTCAGCACCGGGACCGCGGCGATCAGCTACTTCGCGAACGGCGAGGAGATCAACATCCAGACGACGCTGCTGACGGTCGCCTGCGACATCATCGTGCTGCTCGCGCTCTCGAGCCGCGACGCCCGGGCCTGGTCGCGGAGGTCCCGGACGCGCTAGTGCCAGCGGCCTCCGCCGCCGGCTCGATCGTCGCCATCGTCTTCGCTCGCGCCATCGCCATCGCCCTCGCCATCGCGCTCGCCGTCGGGCGAGAAGAGATCCTTGCGCGCCTCCAGATCCTCCTTGCTGGGCTTGCCGCCCAGACCCAGCAGGGCCACCGTGAGGACCGCGGCGATGAAGGCGATGCCCGCGGCGATCGCGGCCATCGCGAAGTTGGGCAGCCCGGTCGCGGGATCGCGCAGCACGAGCAGCACCACGAGCGCCGCGAAGACGGCGAGCACCGCGGAGAAGCCGATCAGCTCGAGCGGCCGAAGCCGGTCGCGGCGCGACGGGGTGGCGGGCTCCTGAGGGGCTGGCTGAGTGGGCTCGGTCATACTGCGCTTTCGTTGCTGAGGGGGTCGGTTCAGGCCTGGGGCGCGGCAGCGGCCTCGACGGCCTCGCGCCGGCGCTTGGAGCGCGCGTCGAATACCGAGATGCCGAGGTACACGCCGGCGATCACCGAGTAGGCCCCGAAGAAGCCGATCACGGCGATCGGGTCGAGCAGGAAGAGGAGCACGAGTATCGCGAGCAGCATGCCGATCGCCCCGAGGAAGATCGCATCGCCGCGCGTGGAGAAGCCGAGCATGGCGCCCAGCAGCTCGCAGAGCCCGGTGACGAGCGCCCAGGCGGCGAGCAGCAGCCCGAACGCGATGGGGGTCCACAGCACGACGTGCAGGAGGCCCGCGAGGATGGCGACGGCCCCGAGCAGCACCGGGATCGGGCTCGGCCGCTCCTGGCGCATCAGCCGCCACTCGAGCAGGTGGGCGACCCCCATCGCGACGAGGGAGACCGCGACCACTGCGCGGTCGAAGCCCAGCGCGTGATGCAGGGCGGCGGTGAACGCGATGGTCAGGCCCGAGACCAGCAGCACGATGGGCCGCACCCAGGGCACCCAACCGGGTACGGGGTCGATCGAACGCTCCGGAGTGCTCACCGCAGCCGACATCACGACCCCTTCTCTGATCCGAGCCCAGTCTACCGTGCCCTGCCGGTGAGCGCGCCGAGCGCGACTCCCCCGCGGGCGCCCGCGCCCGCCCGCCGCTACATCCCGCTCGGCATGTCCTGGAAGCGCGAGTAGTGGCCCTGGAAGGCGACCGTGACCGTTCCGGTCGGGCCGTTGCGCTGCTTCGCGAGGATGAGGTCGGCCTCCCCCGCCCGCGGGTTCTCCTTCTCGTACGTCGACTCGCGGTGGAGCAGGATGACCATGTCGGCGTCCTGCTCGAGCGAGCCCGATTCGCGCAGGTCGCTGATCGCCGGCATCTTGTCGGCGCGCTGCTCGGAGGCGCGATTGAGCTGCGAGAGGGCGATCACCGGCACGTCGAGCTCTTTCGACAGCAGCTTGAGGGCGCGGGAGAACTCGCTGACCTCTTGCTGGCGGCTCTCGACCTTCTTGCCCGAGCTGAGCAGCTGCAGGTAGTCGATGACCACCATCTTGAGGTTGTGCCGCTGCTTGAGCCTGCGGCACTTGGCGCGGATCTCGACGAGGGTGAGGTTCGGGCTGTCGTCGATGAACAGCGGCGCCTCGTTGATGCGGGCCTGAGTCGCCGCGAGCTTCTGGAAGTCCCGCTGGTCGAGCGCTCCCTTGCGCAGCGTCTGCATGGGGATGGTGGCCTCGGCCGAGAGGAGGCGCATGGCGATCTCCGCCCGGCCCATCTCGAGCGAGAAGAAGACCGTGGTGGCCCCGGCCCCGACCGCGGCGGCGCGGGCGACGTCGAGCGCCAGCGTCGACTTGCCCATGGCGGGGCGCGCCGCGATGATGATCATCTGGCCGCCGGCGAAGCCGTTGGTCTTCTCGTCGAGCTCCTGGAAGCCCGTCGGCACGCCCATCATGCCGCCGTCGCTCATCTGGGCCTTCTCGATCTCGTGCACCGCGGCTTCGACCGCGAGCGAGAGCGGCACGTAGTCCTCGGCCTGATCGGCTCCGGTGACCGCGTAGATCTCGGCCTGGGCGTTGTTGACGAGGTCGATGGCCTCGCCCTCGCCCGCGTAGCCCATCTGGGTGATGCGGGTGCCGGCCTCCACCAGGCGCCGCAGCAGCGCCTTCTCGGCGACGATGTCGGCGTAGAAGCTCGCGTTGGCCGCCGTGGGGACGATGCTGGTCAGCGTGTGCAGGTACTCGGCGCCGCCCGCGCGCTGCAGCTCGCCCGTCTTGGCGAGCTGATCGCTCACCGTGATCGCGTCGGTGGGCTCGCCCTGCGAGTAGAGCGAGAGGATCGCGTCGTAGACGACCTCGTGCTTGGGCACGTAGAAGTCCCCGCCGCGCAGCATGCCGGTGACGTCGGCGACCGCGTCCTTCGACAGCAGCATGCCGCCGAGCACGCTCTGCTCGGCGAGGAGATCGTAGGGCGGGAGACGATCGTAGCCGCGACCTCCCTGGCCGCGCTCCTCGAAGGCGTCGTCGAGATCGGGAATGCCCAGATGTGCGATCGACACGCGTGACTCCTTCTGCCGGACCGGCGCGGGGCCGGTCATGCGGGTGAAACCGGTGGTTCACCCATCAGACACCCGACCACCGACATTCACCGTACGGGGCCGCGGAGCGGCGCTCAAGTGGCCCCCGCGCCCGGCCCCGATTGCCTGTGGATAACTCTCTGAATAACTCACCCGTTTCCGGCGGAACTTATCCCCAGAGGTGGGGATAGCCTGTGGAAAGAAGTCGAGAAATACGCGAATTTATCGTTCTGAACAGGTATTTCTCATAATCACAGCTGTGAAGTTATTCAAGTCTCAGGTGCAACTTGAGGCTTTGCACCGCATCGCGATTGTGGAGAACTACCGCACTGCGGAGGCCGTTGTCAAGCGGAGGCGACGTCCGGCCCGGCTCGGAGCCGGTCCGAGCCGCCGCGGACGCCCGCCGGGGGAGAGCGCCCCGCGGGTGAACGCGGGGAAAACGAAGCGGGGCGGCGGCCGAACGGCCACCGCCCCGCGATTCGCTGTCGATCAGCGCTGCGCGATGACCTGCAGGGTCACCTCAGCATCGACGCCGTCGTGCAGGTGCACCGTCGCGCTGTACTCGCCCGTCGACTTGATGGTCGGCACGGTGATCTTGCGCTTGTCGATCTCGCCGAGACCGGCCTCGGAGACCGCTGCCGCGACCGCGGCGGGCTTCACCGAGCCGAAGAGACGGCCCTCGGCCCCCGTCTTCGCGAAGAGGCGGATCTTGCCCTCCTGCAGCTTCGCCTTCAGCGCCTGCGCGTCTTCGACCGAGGCCAGCGCGCGAGCCTCGCGCGCCTTGCGGATCTGCGCGACCTGCGCCTCGCCGCCGCGGGTCCAGTGGACCGCGTAGCCCTGGGGGACCAGATAGTTGCGCGCGTAGCCGTTCTTGACCTCGACGACGTCGCCCGCCGAGCCCAGTCCCTGAACCTCGTGCGTCAGAATGATCTTCGCCATGATTCGCCTCCTTAGCGGCCGCTGCCGGCGTAGGGGAGGAGCGCCATCTCGCGGGCGTTCTTCACGGCCTTCGCGATGAGGCGCTGCTCCTGGACGGACACGCCCGTGATGCGGCGCGCGCGGATCTTCCCGCGCTCGGACACGAACTTGCGCAGCGTCGCGACATCCTTGTAGTCGATGACGCCGACGGTCTGCTTCTTGGCCGGGGCGAGCGCTTTCGCGTTCTTCCCGCGGCCCGGCTTGCGGCCTCCGCCGCTCTGCTTGCCTGCCATGTTGATCTCTTTTCGTGAGTGCCCCGATCGGGGCTGAAGTGTTCGCCGCCCGGTCTCACCGGGCGGACCTGTGCTTAGAAGGGTTGCTCGTCGTCGAAGCCGGAGCCGAAGTCGTTCGACGATCCGCCGCTGCCCGAGTCGGACCAGGGGTTGTCGCCCCCGCGGGTCTCGCCGCCGCGCGACGGCGCGGCCGACTGTCCCCAGCCCGGCTGCCCCGCGGGCTGG
>CALMSE010000112.1 GCA_937872275.1 uncultured Leucobacter sp.
GGTTCGCCATGAGGCCGTAGCGGTAGAAGCGCTCGATGTCGTTGCCCTTGTAGGTCGAGCCGTCGCCCCAGATGTCGACCCCGTCCTCCTTCATGGCGCGCACGAGCAGCGTGCCGGTGACGGCGCGGCCGAGCGGCGTCGTGTTGAAGTAGGTCTTGCCGCCGGAGCGCACGTTGAACGCGCCGCACTGCAGGGCCACGAAGCCCTCCTCGACGAGCGGCAGCTTCGCGTCGACGTGGCGCGCGATCTCGGCGCCGTACTCCTTGGCGCGGCCGGCGACCCCGTCGATGTCCGGCTCGTCGTACTGGCCGATGTCGGCGGTGTAGGTGCAGGGGATCGCACCCTTCTCGCGCATCCACGCGACCGCGCAGGAGGTGTCGAGGCCGCCGGAGAAGGCGATGCCGACGCGCTCGCCGATGGGAAGGGAAGAAAGCACCTTGGACATGCTCTCTATCCTAGAGCGCCGCGCGGAGCCTCCCGCGCACGGGGGCGCCGGGCGACCTCGGCCGCTCAGACGAGGCCGAGCCCCCGCACCGCCTCGCGCTCGGCCACGAGCTCCGCGACCGAGGCGTCGATGCGCGCCCGCGAGAACTCGTCGACCGAGAGCCCCTCGACGACCTCCCACTCCCCATCCGCCGAGCGCACCGGGAACGACGAGATCAGCCCCTCGGGCACCCCGTACGCGCCGCGCGAGACGATCGCGGCGCTCGTGCGCCGCGGGCCGCCGCCGGCCGCCTGCCCCGTGCCGAGCACCCAGTCGCGCATGTGCTCGATCGCGGCGTTGGCCGCCGAGGCGACGGAGGATCCGCCCCGCACCTCGATGATCTCCGCGCCGCGCTTCGCGACGCGCTCGATGTAGGCGCCGCGCGCCCACTCCGGGTCGACCACCGACAGCGCCGGGCGGCCGCCGACGGTCGCGTGGCTGAGGTCGGGGTACTGCGTCGCCGAGTGATTGCCCCAGATGGTCACCCCGTCGACCTCGGTCACGGCCGTGCCGGCCTCGGCCGCGAGCAGGCCCACGGCGCGGTTGTGGTCGAGGCGGGTGAGCGCGGTGAAGCGCGAGGCGGGCACGTCGGGCGCGTGCTGCTGGGCGATGAGCGCGTTCGTGTTCGCGGGGTTGCCGACCACGACCACGCGCACGTCGTCCGCGGCGACCGCGTTGATGGCGCGCCCCTGCGGCGCGAAGATCGCGCCGTTCGCCTGCAGCAGGTCGCCGCGCTCCATGCCGGCCGTGCGCGGGCGGGAGCCGATCAGCAGCGCCGCGTTCACCCCGGCGAACCCGACTTCGGGGTCGTCGGTGATGTCGACGCTCGCGAGCAGCGGGAACGCGCAGTCGGTGAGCTCCAGCGCCGCGCCCTCGGCCGCGCGCATGCCCTGCGGGATCTCGAGCAGGCGCAGGGCGACGGGCCGATCCGCCCCCAGCATGGCGCCGGCCGCGATGCGGAAGATCGTCGCGTAGCCGATCTGGCCGCCGGCTCCGGTGACGGTCACGATGACGGGGGCGGGGGTCATGGGGTCTCCGATCGTCGGGGATGCCGCGGCGGGCGACGGGCCCGGCCTCAGGGCAGGTAGAAGGTCTGCGGATCGGGGCCGAAGCGCCGCTGCTCGTCGAGGGCGTCGATGAGCGCCATCTCGGCGTCGCTCAGCGCGAAGTCGAAGATCGCGGCGTTCTCGATCATGCGGGCGCGGCGCGTCGTCTTCGGGAAGACGACGTTTCCGTGCTGGAGGTGCCAGCGCAGCACGATCTGCGCGGGGGTCTTGCCCCGCAGGCGCGCCGGCACCGTGATCTCCTCGCGCTCGAGCAGGTCGCTCTTGCCCTGCGCGAGCGGCCCCCAGGCCTCGATCGCGATGTCGTACTCGCGGCAGAACCGAGCGAGCTCGCGGCGCTGGTGCAGCGGATGCAGCTCGATCTGGTTCGCGGCCGGCACGACGCCGGTCTCGCCGATCAGCTGCTGGAGGTGCTCGACCTCGAAGTTCGACACGCCGATGGAGTCGGTGCGGCCGGAGCCGACGATCTCGACGAGCCCGCGCCACGCGCCGAGCGCGGTGCCGCGCATGGGCACCGGCCAGTGCACGAGGTAGAGGTCGACCTTCTCGAGGCCGAGGCGCTCGAGGCTGGCGTCGAAGGCGCCGTGCGGATCCTCCTGGTCGGCGTTCCACAGCTTCGTCGTGATGAAGAGTTCGTCGCGGGGGATCCCGCTCGCGGCGATCGCGCGCCCCACCGCCTCCTCGTTGTGGTACGCGCTCGCGGTGTCGATGTGGCGGTACCCCACCTCGAGCGCGTCGCTGACGATGCGCTCGGTCTCGGCGGGGTCGACCAGGAACACCCCGAAACCGAACTGCGGGATGAGATTCCCGTCGTTCATCCGGATGTTCGGACTCGGCAGAGCAGTCATCAGTGGTCCTTCCCCGATCTATCTTTCGACAGTCTATGCCCGGACGGGTCCACCGGCCGATCCCGCGGCGCGTGCGCGCGATAATGGAGCCATCATGTCGCACGCCGAGCTCCCCGCACCCCGCATCGAGTTCCCGGAGGAGCTGCCCGTCTCGCGACTGCGCGCGGAGATCGAGGCGGCGATCCGCGATCACCAGGTGGTCATCGTCGCGGGCGAGACCGGCAGCGGCAAGACCACTCAGCTGCCGAAGATCGCCCTCGCGCTCGGCCGCGAGCGCATCGCGCACACGCAGCCGCGGCGCATCGCCGCCCGCACCATCGCCGAGCGCATCGCCGAGGAGACGGGTACGGAGCTCGGCGATCTCGTCGGCTATCAGGTGCGCTTCACCGACAAGGTGAGCGAGCGCACCCGGATCCGTCTCATGACCGACGGCATCCTGCTGAACGCGATCCACCGGGACCGCGACCTGACGGCCTACGACACGATCATCATCGACGAGGCGCACGAGCGCAGCCTCAACATCGACTTCCTGCTCGGATACCTGCAGACGCTGCTCCCCCGGCGCCCCGACCTCAAGGTGATCATCACCTCGGCGACGATCGACCCGGGCTCGTTCGCGCAGCACTTCGCGGATCCCGCGACCGGGGAGCCCGCGCCCGTCATCGAGGTGTCGGGGCGCACCTACCCTGTCGAGATCCGCTACCGGCCGCTCGTCGAGGAGCTCGCGGTGACGGATCCGAAGAGCGGCGAGACCAGGGCGCGAAAGGTCGAGCGCGACCTCTTCGACGCGATCGGCGACGCGGTCGACGAGCTCGGGCGCGAGGAGCCGGGCGACGTGCTGGTGTTCCTGAGCGGCGAGGCCGAGATCCGCGACGCGGCCGACGCGCTCCGCGGCAGGAAGAAGGCGGATCGCGGCAGAGGTCTCGAGATCCTCCCCCTCTACGGCCGGCTCAGCGCCGCCGAGCAGCACCGAGTCTTCGAGCCGAGATCCGCCGCCGATGCGGGTTCCCGCCGCGTCGTGCTCGCGACCAACGTCGCCGAGACCTCGCTCACCGTCCCCGGGATCCGCTACGTGATCGACGCCGGGACCGCCCGCATCTCGCGATACAGTTCCCGCAGCAAGGTGCAGCGGCTGCCCATCGAGGCCGTCTCGCAGGCGAGCGCGAAGCAGCGCTCCGGCCGCTCCGGCCGCACGAGCCCGGGCATCGCGATCCGCCTCTACGGCGAGGAGGACTACGAGGGCCGGCCCGAGTTCACGGAGCCCGAGATCCTGCGCACCGGCCTCGCTTCGGTGATCCTGCAGATGCTCGCGCTCGACCTCGGCGACATCGCCGGCTTCCCCTTCCTCACCCCGCCCGACAGCCGCGGCGTGCGCGACGGCCTCGCCCTGCTCGCGGAGCTGGGCGCGGTGGAGCCCCATGGGAAGCGCCACCGCATCACGAGGATCGGGCGGGAGCTCGCGCGGCTGCCGATCGAGCCGCGCTTCGCCCGCATGGTGATCGAGTCGCGAAGGCACGGCGTGACCCCCGAGGTGATCGCGATCGTCGCGGGGCTGACGATCCAGGACGTGCGCGAGCGGCCGGCGGAGCAGCGCGCCCGCGCGGATCAGCTGCACGCCCGCTTCGCCGATCCGCTCGGCGACCTCATGACCCTGCTGAATCTCTGGAACCACCTGCAGGAGCGGCAGGCGGAGCTGTCGTCGAGCGCGTTCCGGAGGCTGTGCAAGGCGGAGTTCCTGAACTTCCTGCGCGTGCGCGAGTGGATGGATCTGGTGCGGCAGCTCGGTCGCGCAAGGTTCTCGCGGGAGAACGCATCGCGTTCTCCTGGATCTCGCGCCGGCGCCGCTGCGCCGGGCGGCATGACGGGCTCGCCGCGCGAGGCGAGCGGCGGATCGGCGGAGGCGATCCACAGGTCCGTGCTCGCCGGCCTGCTCTCGCATCTCGGCATCCGCGACGAGCGGCAGGATCGGCGCGCGCCGCAGGGCCGCGGTCAGGCTCCGGGCGCCGCGCGCCGGAAGCCCGCCCAGGAGTATCTCGGCAGCCGCGGCACGCGCTTCGCGCTGCACCCGGGCTCGGTGCTGTCGAAGCAGCCGCCCGAGGTCGTCATGAGCGTCGAGCTCGTCGAGACCAGCCGTCTCTTCGCCCGCGGCAACGCCGCGATCGAGCCCGAGTGGGCGGAGGAGCTCGCGGGCCCGCTCGCGAAGAGCCAGCTCGGCGAGCCGCACTGGGAGAAGTCGCAGGGCGCGGCGGTGGCGTACGAACGGGTCACCCTCTACGGTGTGCCCATCGTGCAGCGGCGCCGCGTGCAGCTCAGCCGTTTCGACCCGGAGCACGCGCGCGAGCTCTTCATCCGCCACGCCCTCGTCGACGGCGAATGGTACGCGGGTGCGGGCGACTCGCCGCACGCCTTCGACCGCGCCAACCGGCAGCTGCGCCGCGAGCTCGAGCAGCTCGAGGAGCGCAGCCGCCGCCGCGATCTCGCGCTCGGCGACGAGGCGGTCTACGACTTCTACGATCGGCGGATCCCTGCAGACGTCGCGAGCGTGCGCGATTTCGAGGGCTGGTGGAAGGAGGCGCAGCGGACGCAGCCGAAGCTGCTCACCATGCGCCGCGAGGATCTGCTCGAGGACGACGCCGAGGAGCGGATCGACGAAGACGCCTTCCCGCGCCAGTGGCGCCACGGCGACCAGACGCTCAGGCTGCGCTACCGCTTCGACCCGACGGCAGACGACGACGGGGTGACGGTCGCGGTGCCGCTGCCGCTGCTCCCCCGTCTCGACGGCGCCGAGTTCGAGAGGCTGGTGCCCGGGCTGCGCGAGGAGCTGGTCACGGCGCTGATCCGCACGCTGCCGAAGGCGATCCGCAAGCACGTCGTGCCGGCGGCCGACTGGGCGCGCACGCTGCTCGCCGCGGTGGGTCCGCGGTTGGAGGCGGGCGGCGCCTCCCTCACCGAGCTGCTCGCGGCGGAGATCCGCCGCCGGACGAGCCAGCAGGTCGCGGCGAGCGACTTCGACCCGTCTCGCCTGCCCGCGCATCTCACCCCCACGTTCCGCGTCGTCGACGCCCGCGGCCGCACCCTGGGCTCGGGCAAGGATCTCGCCGCCCTGCAGCGGGCGCACCGCGCCGAGGCGGCGAAGGGGGTGGCGCGGGTCGCCCAGGCGGCGCTCCCGAAGCACGCCGTCGAGCGGACCGGGGCCACGAGCTGGGATTTCGGCGATCTGCCGCGGCACGTCGACAGCGCCTACGCGGGCGGGCGCGGCGGCCGGGGCGGCGGAGCGGGCACGGTGCGGGCCTACCCCGCCATCGTGGATCGGCGCGGCTCGGTCGACCTCGTGCTCGTGGCCGACCAGGCCGAGCAGGCGCGGCTCTCCCGGCGCGGCATCCGGCGGCTCCTCGTGCTGTCGAGCCCGAGCCCCGCGAGCTACATCCGCGAGCACCTCTCGAACGACGAGAAGCTGCTGCTCGGCGGTGGCCCCCACCGCACGCTCGACGACGCGATCGCTGACGTGTCGCTCGCGGTCGCCGATCGGGCGATCCGCCGCCACGCCCCCGACGGGCTCGTGTGGCGGGCCGCCGACTTCGAGACCATCGCGAACGACTACGCGCGCACGCTCATCGAGGAGATCTACCGCGGCATCGCGCTCACCGCGCGGGTGCTGGGCGCAGCGCGCGACGCGCGCAAGGCCATCGAGGGCGCGAAGTCCCTCGCCGTGCTGAGCCAGGTGACCGACGCGAAGGCCCAGCTCGACGGGCTCGTCTGGGCGGGCTCCTCCGCGGGCGGCGAGGGCTTCGTGGCCCGCACCGGCCTCGAGCGGCTCGAGCGCCTGCCGGTGTACTGCGAGGCGATCCGCCATCGGATGAGCGGGCTCGCCGCGAACCCGGGCCGCGACCGCGCCTGGCAGAACGACGTGGATCGCGCCCTCGCGCTCTTCGCCGATGCGGGCGGGGCGATCCCGCCGCCGCCCGACGCTCCCGAGCGGCTCGTGCGGGTGCGCTGGATGATCGAGGAGCTGCGCGTGAGCCTCTTCGCGCAGCAGCTGCGCACGGCGGAGCCAGTATCGCTCGCCCGCATCCAGAAGGCCCTCGCCGAGCGCTGACGCCGCGCCGGGGCGTCGATGCCCGTGGCGCGCCGGGGCGGCGAGGCCCCGGGGGGCTCCCCGCATGGGGCTCGATATGCTGAGCCCGTGAGTGGATGCCGGGGGAACGCGTCGTGTCGGTCGCGCCCCGCGCGGGGGCGCGGGGTCGCCATCGCCCTGGCGCTTCCGATCGCCGTGCTCGGACTCGCCGGCTGCGCGCCCCCGTCGAGCGGCGGGTCGTCGGCATCCTCGTCGGCGCTCTCGCCCGCGCCATCGACGGCGCCGGCGCCGGAACCCTCGGCGAGCGTCTCGGCCGCCCTCGTCTCCGTGATCGACGGCGACACCGTCGAGACGAGCGCGGGCACGGTCCGCCTGATCGGGATCGACACCCCCGAGCGCGGCGAATGCGGCCACGACGAGGCGTCGGCCGCGATCTCGCAGCTGCTCTCGGCCGGCGACCCGATCACCCTGGAGCTTCCGCCGGGTCAGAACGATCGCGACGTGCACGAGCGGCTCCTCCGCTACGTCTCCACAGCCTCGGGCGTCGACCTCGGCCTCATGCAGGTGGAGGCGGGCCACGCGGTGGCACGGTACGACTCGTCGGACGGCTACCCCGCGCATCCGAGGGAGGCGGCCTACCGCGCGGCCCAGCTGGCCGTGCTCGGCCCGGGCGGCGCGGTCGTCACGACCGCCTGCCGGACCGCGGCCGAAGGGGCCGCAGTCGACGAGGCCACGGCCGAACGGCCCTGGTGGATGCAGTACTCCTCCTGCTCGCGGCTCAAGAAGAACGAGGCCGGCCACCCGACCGGCCCCTTCGCCCGCGACGATCCCGCGCAGGCGGAGATCTACGACTGGTTCGAGCACGGCACGGGCAACCACGGAGACGGCGACGGCGACGGGCTCGCCTGCGAGTAGCCCGCGCGCGTCGAAGCCGCCCCACTAGACTCCTCTGGTGGGCATCTATCGCGACCTCGGGCGCAATCGAGGGGTCTATCGAATTCTGCTCGCGCAGCTGACCGCGCGCCTTCCCTTCGGCATGCTGACCATCATCGTGCTGCTGCACATCCAGCTCGTCTACGGCAACTACACCTCGGCGGGCGCGATCCTCGCGGCGCTCAGCATCGGTCAGGCCGTCTCGGGTCCCCTCGCGAGCCGCCTCATGGGCACCTTCGGCATGCGGCCGGTGATCGTCGTGACGACGCTCGTCAGCTCGGCCATGCTGATCCTCGTCGCCCTCACCCGCTTCCCCCTCCCCGTGGTCGCGGGCGCCGCGCTGCTGATCGGCCTCACCACTCCCCCGATCATGCCCGCGGTCCGCGCCATCTACCCCAAGCTCGTGCCGCGTCAGCAGGTCACCGCCCTGTTCTCGCTCGACGCGACCGCGCAAGAGGTCATCTGGGTGGTCGGCCCCGTGCTGGCGGTGTTCGTCTCGACGCAGATCAGCACGGCCTGGGGCCTCGCCGTCGCGGCGGCGTGCCTCTTCGGCGGCGGGCTCTGGTTCGTCCTCAGCCCCGAGCTCGGCCGGGTGCGCCTGCCGAAATCGCGCGGCCGCCTCGGCGCGGTGCTGACCCGGCCCACCGTGGTCGTGTCGACGGTGGTCGGCTTCTTCTTCGTCGCCTCCTTCACCTCGCTCGAGGCAGGAATCGTCTCCGTCTACGGGCACGACAGCATCGAGTCGGGGCTCGTGCTCGCCGTCTTCTCCATCGGCTCGATCGTGGGCGGCCTGACGCTCGGGCACCGTGAGATCCGCCCGCGAACGCTGCTCGTGCGCACGCTCATGGTCACGGCGGGCACCGCCCTCTGCCTGATCAGCCAGCAGACCTGGTGGCTGTGCATCGCCGGATTCCTCGCCGGCATCGGCGTGGCCCCCGCACTCGCCGCCCTCTTCACCATCGTGAGCGCCACCATCCGCTTCTCCGAGACGGCCGAGGCCTACGGATGGCTCGGCACGGGCCACCTCGTGGGGGCCGCGGTCGGCTCCGCCACCGCCGGCATCGTGATCGACCTGCTCGGCCCGGCCGGAGGCATCCTCGTCGCGGTCGGCTTCCTCATCGCCACCGTCGCCGCCTCCGCCGTCACGATGCCGTGGGTGCCCGACCTGCGCGGTCGCAGCGCGAATCCGATGCCGGACACCGAACCCGTGAACGTCCCCGAAACCGGATAGCGGGCGTCCCGCGTCCGTCATGGTCACACGTGCGCCGCTGTGACAGACTGGCAGCGACACCCAACGACGAGCGCTATTCGAGGAGTGAAGACCATGACCACCTTCGCCGTCATCAATCCGGCAACCGGCGAGACCCTCGCCACCTACCCCGATGCCACCGCGGAGGAGATCGAGCAGGCACTCGCCGCGACCCACCGCACCTACGACGAGTGGTCGCGGAACACGACGGTCGCCGAGCGCGCGGCCCTCGCGATGCGCTTCGCCGAGCTCATGGTCGAACGGCGCAAGGAGCTCGGGGCGATCATCAACCGCGAGATGGGCAAGCCGATGGGCCAGGCCGTCGGCGAGGTGAAGTTCTCGGCCGCGATCGCCGAGGCCTTCGCGAAGAACGCGGAGCAGTGGCTCGCCGACGAGGTGCTCGACGTCGAGGACGGCCTGCGCACCTTCATCCGCAAGCAGGGCATCGGCGTGATCCTCGGCATCATGCCCTGGAACTACCCCTACTACCAGGTCGCCCGCTTCGCCGTGCCGAACCTGATCCTCGGCAACACGGTGCTGCTCAAGCACGCGAACCAGTGCCCGGAGTCGGCGCTCGCGCTCGAGCAGCTCTTCCGCGACGCCGGCTTCCCCGAGGGCGCCTACGTCAACCTCTTCGCCACTCACGAGCAGCTCTCCACGGTCATCGCCGACGACCGGGTGCAGGGCGTCTCGCTCACCGGCTCCGAGCGCGCCGGCGCGATCGTGGCCGAGCAGGCCGGCCGGGCGCTCAAGAAGTGCGTGCTCGAGCTCGGCGGCAGCGACGTCTTCCTCGTGCTCGACACCGCCGACATCGACCACGCGGTCGAGCACGCCGTCGGCGGCCGTATGGAGAACACGGGCCAGGCCTGCAACGGCTCGAAGCGCATCGTCGTCATGGACACCCTCTTCGACGAGTTCTCGGAGAAGTTCCTCGCCGCGATCGGCGGCCAGAGCTACGGCGACGACTTCGGCCCGCTCTCGTCGGCGCAGGCGACCGCGACTCTCGCGGGGCAGGTGCAGGGCGCGATCGATCAGGGCGCCGAGGTGCTCGTCGGCGACAACGCCCCCGAGGGCAACGTCTACACCCCCACCGTGCTCGGCGGCATCACTCCCCAGATGGACGTGTACAGCCAGGAGCTCTTCGGCCCGGTCGCCCAGCTCTACAAGGTCTCGAGCGACGAGGAGGCGATCGCGCTCGCCAACAGCTCGCCCTACGGTCTCGGCTCGGTCATCATCTGCGACGACCTCGAGCGGGCCGAGCGCGTGGGCGACCGCCTCGACGTCGGCATGGTCTTCATCGGAGGGGCGGGCCTCGAGGGCGCCGACGTCCCCTTCGGCGGCGTCAAGAAGTCGGGCTACGGGCGCGAGCTCGGCCAGGGCGGCATGCTCGAGTTCGCGAACAAGAAGCTGTTCCGCTTCGCGGGCTGATCGCGACTTCACGGAAGGGCCGCATTGTCCGAGCTCATCGATTCCCTGACCGAAGCCGTACGCTCGGCCCCCGACGCGGTGCCGCTGCGCCTGCATCTCGCCGAGCTGCTGCTCGCCGACGGGCAGCGCGACCGCGCCTTCGCCCAGCTCGGCCAGGTGCTCGCGAAGGATCCGCAGAACGCGCGGGCGCTCGAGATGCTCGGCGTCGGCTCCGCGAACGCCGATACGGCGGGGGCGGAGCCGGCGACTCCGGCGGGGGCGGAGCCCGCTCCCCCGGCGGACCCGGCCGCACCCGCGCACCCACCCGCATCCCCGGCGTCGAGCCCGGCTGCGGGCCCCGACGGCATCGACTGGACCCGTCTCGAGGAAGAGGTCGGCGTCGAGATCGAGCCGCCCTTCGTCGGCCGCTCCGGAGACGCCGACGATCCGAAGGATCGCATCCGCATCCCGACCGCGGGTGAGGGCGACGTCCCGGAGAACGAGGAGGCGCCGCCCGCGCCCGACGTGACGCTCGCCGACATCGGGGGCCTCGAGCACGTCAAGGACCGCCTGCGCGTCGCGTTCCTCGAGCCCATGCGCAACCCCGAGATCGCGAAGGCGTTCAGCAAGGGCCTGCGCGGCGGCCTGCTGCTCTACGGCCCGCCCGGCACCGGCAAGACCTTCATCGCCCGGGCGGTCGCGGGCGAACTCGGCGCCCGCTTCTTCACCGCCACCATGGCCGACGTGCTCAACAGCTTCATCGGCGACAGCGAGAAGGCGGTCCGCTCGATCTTCGCCTATGCGAGGCGCCACGCGCCCTGCGTGCTCTTCCTCGACGAGCTCGACGCGATCGGCGGCAAGCGCTCGGGCTACGGCGCGCACGCCTCGTGGATGCGCGGCGTCGTCAACCAGCTGCTGGTCGAGATGGACGGCGTCGGCTCCGACAACGAGGGCGTCTTCGTGCTCGCGGCGACGAACCACCCGTGGGACGTCGACGAGGCGCTCCTGCGCCCCGGACGCTTCGACCGCGTGGTGCTCGTGCCGGCCCCCGACGCGCCGGCCCGGGCGACGATCCTGCGGCTCTCCCTTGAGGGCCGCCCCCTCGCGGGCATCGACCTCGACGAGCTCGTGCAGCGCACCGAGGGCTACTCGGGCGCCGACCTCGCCCACCTCGCCTCGACCGCGGCCGAGAAGGCGATGACGGAGTCGATCGCGAGCGGCGAGATCCGCCCCATCGACATGAACGATCTGCGCACGGCTCTCGAAGAGGTGAAGCCCAGCATCGGCCCCTGGATGCAGGCCGCCCGCAACGTGGTGAACTTCGCCAACGAGGACGGGCGCTACGACGACCTGCGAGCCTATCTCGAGGCGGAGAAGAAACGGAAGAAGTGATCGGCCGGACGCCCGAGGCGGCGCCCGATCCCGCGCTGCCGCACCTGCAGCGGGCCGAGCTCCACGCGGCGCAGGGCCGCATGGAGGACGCGCTCGCGGAGATCGAGCGGGCGCTCGCGGATCAGCCGGGCGACCCGCGGCTCCTGCAGATGCGCGGCTGGCTGCTGCTGCAGCTCAGCCGCTATCGCGAGGCCGCGGAACAGCTGCGGGAGGTGCTCGGCGCGCATCCCGGGATGCATCACACGGGCGCGATGCTCGCCGAGGCGCTGCGCCTGCAGGGCGACATCGCCGGGGCCGAGCGCGCGATCCTGACGTGCCTCGAAGCCGCGCCCGACGTCGCCGAATACCACCTGAACCATGCCGCGGTGCTCGCGGACTCGAGCGGATCCGGCCGCGCCGGGCGCCGCGCGAAGAAGCTCGCGCTCCAGCGGATCGGCACGGCGCTCGGGCTGGGGCACGACGACCCCGACGCGCTGCGCTGGGCGGCGCAGCTCGTCTGGCAGCTCGGCGATGCGGAGCGGGCGAAGGAGCTCGCCGAGACCGGTCTCGCCATCGCCCCGGAGCATCTCCGGCTGCGCACCCTGCACGCCGATCTCACGACCGCGACAGTCGTGCCGACGAGCAGGTACGACAGCGTCACCCGCCCGATGACCCAGGTCGCGGAGGCCGGCAAGATCCTCGCCCAGGCGCCGCAGCACCAGGGCGCCCGCCGCGCGCTCTTCACCGCGCTGTGGGCGCAGCGCATGCTCAGGTTCGACGCGCCGCTCACGCTCATCGCGATCCTCGCCGTCACCGCGGGCGCCTCGTTCAGCGGCTACGGCAGCCCGGTCGTGCTCTACACGGGCGCGGGCATCGCACTGCTCATCGGCGTCCTGCGCCTCGTCGGGAGCGCGCTCGTCGGGGCGCAGGCGGACCGGGGCTTCAGGAGACGACTCACGGGGCACGCGCCGCTCGACGTGCTGCGGCGCGTACTGGGCTGCTTCGCCTGGCTCTCGGCCGGAGCCGGCATCGTCATCCTCCCCTTCGTGCGCGACGCGGTGATCGTGCGGTGGATCATCGTGTGGCTCGGGGTCGCGGCGATCTCCTGCTTCGCCGCGTCCCTCATCTGGCAGCTCGGATTCCCCCGGGCCTCGCGCGAGCTCGGCGGCTACGGGGACGACGCCGACACCTTGCACCGCCTGCGCGAGCATCGCGGGCGGCTCGCGACCCGCGCGACCCTGCGCGTCTTCGGCGGGGCCCTGCTCCTCCTGCTCGGGCTCATGTCGCTCGGAGGGCGCGAGGATGCCGTTCCGCTCGTCTGGCTCTGCACGGGGGCGCTGCTGGCGACGCCCATCGCGGGCCTCCTCGCCACCCGGCGCACGGAGGGTGCGGTGCGGCGGAGCCTGCCGTCCGGCGTCGAAGACCCCCAGGGCTACCGGCCGCCGCGCGCCGCCGGGCTCGTCGTGGCC
>CALMSE010000113.1 GCA_937872275.1 uncultured Leucobacter sp.
CGAGGATGCGACCGCCGAGCGGCGGCCGGTGAGCGGCGCCGAGCTCGCCGCCCCGGTGCCGCGCCCCGGGAAGGTCGTGTGCTGCGGGCTGAACTACCACGACCACATCGTGGAGACCGGCCGCGAGGTCCCGGAGTACCCGACCCTCTTCGCGAAGTTCGCCGATACGCTCGTGGGCCCCGGCGACGACATCGAGGTCGGCGGAGACTCGAGCAAGGTCGACTGGGAGGCCGAGCTGGCCGTCGTGGTCGGGAAGCCGATCCGCCGCGCGAGCCGCGCCGAGGCCGAGGCCGCGATCCTCGGCTACACCGTCGCCAACGACGTCTCCTACCGCGACTGGCAGTCGCGCACCCTCCAGTGGTTCCAGGGCAAGGCCTGGGATGCCACGACGCCCATCGGGCCCGTCGTCGTCACCGCCGACGAGATCTCTCCGCGCGACGGCCTCGAGATCCGCGGTCTCGTGGGCGAGGAGGTGGTGCAGCTCAGCAACACGCGCGAGCTCGTCTTCGACTCGGCGGACCTCGTCGCCTACGTGTCCCAGTTCACGAGGCTCTCGCCCGGCGACATCATCCTCACCGGAACCCCGGGCGGCGTCGGCCTCGGCCGCAGCCCGCAGCGCTTCCTGCGCGACGGCGAGATCCTCACGACCTCCATCGAGGGCATCGGCACCCTCCGCAACACGGTGCTGATCGACTCCGTCGACCGCGCGGAGAACGGGGGAGATGCCGCATGACCGCCATCGAGACCGCCAATCTCGCGAGCAGCGACCGCTTCCTGGCCGCGATCGAGCTGGCCGAGACCGAGCCCCGAGTCTTCGACCGCGCCTTCGAGGTGATCCCGCAGTACGTGCCGTGGCCGAAGGCCTACGGCGGCGACTCGGTCGCGCAGGCCGCGGCCGCCGCGGTCGCCACCGTCGGCGACGACCGCGAGCTGCACTCGCTGCACAGCACCTTCCTGCGCCCCGTCGAGATCGGCGCCCCGGTGCGCTACGAGGTCGAGCTGCTGCGCGACGGCCGCGGCTACTCCACCCGGCACGTGCGCGGCTATCAGCAGGAGAAGCCGGTGTTCATCACCACGGCCTCGTTCCAGGTGCCCGAGGAGGGGCCGAGCTACCAGCCCGAGATGCCCGAGGCGCCGGACCCCGAGTCCCTGCCGAGCTCGGCCGAGTACCTCGCCGCGAACGAGGGCGCGGATCCCGCGGCCTCCGACTACTGGTCGCTCGGGCGGAGCTTCGACATGCGGCACGCGCCGGGCCCGGTCTACGTGCGGGTCGAGGGCGAGCGCGTGCCCCATCAGGGCGTCTGGGTGAAGGCCTTCGACGCGCTCCCGGACGACGAGCGTACGCACCGCCTCGCGATCGCCTACGTCTGCGACTACACGATCCTCGAGCCCTCGCTCCGGGTGCTCGGACTCGACTGGTCGGCGCGCGGGCTCACGACGGCGAGCCTCGACCACGCCATGTGGTTCCACGGCCCGGCCCGCGCCGACGAGTGGCTGCTCTACGCGCAGGAGGCGGCCGGCGCCCAGAACGGGCGGGGCCTCAACCTCGGCCGCTTCTTCACCCGCGACGGCGCGCTCGTGGCCACGGTCGTGCAGGAGGGCCTGCTGCGGCGGGCCTGATCCTCCTCTTTCCCTTAGAACATCCACCCAATCTCTCCCACCACTCCGCGCTCGGCGCGGAAACCCCGGATTTACCCTCAGAAAGGAAACGCGCATGGGTAAGAAGATCGCAGTCATCGGAGGCGGGCCGGCGGGCCTCTACTTCTCGGTGCTCGCCAAGAAGCTCGACCCGAGCCACGACATCACCATCTGGGAGCGCAACGCGCCCGACGACACCTTCGGCTTCGGAGTGGTGTTCAGCGACGAGACGCTCGGCGGCATCGAGAACGCCGACCCCGAGTTCTACCGCGTCACCGAGGAGAACTTCGCCCGCTGGAGCGACATCGACGTGCACTTCGGCGGCGAGGTCTTCACCATCGGCGGCCAGGGCTTCGCGGCGTCGAGCCGCAAGGACCTGCTGCTGCTGCTGCAGGAGCGCGCCCGCTCCCTGGGCGTCGACCTGCTCTTCCAGACGGAGGCCCCCGACGTCGACGAGCTCTCGCGTGACTACGACCTCGTGATCGCATCGGACGGCATCAATTCGAAGATCCGGCCCCACTACGCCGACTCCTTCAAGCCCTCCCTCGATCCGCGCCACTCCAAGTTCATCTGGCTCGGGATCGACCGCGCGCTCGAGGCCTTCACCTTCCACGTGAAGCACACGCCGTGGGGCATCATCCAGGTGCACGCCTACCCCTACTCCGACACCGAGAGCACCTTCCTCATCGAGATGCACGAGGACGTGTGGCGCGCCGCCGGCTTCGACGCGAGCGAGGGCGAGTTCTTCCCGCCCGGCGTCAGCGACGACGCCTCGGTCGCGAAGCTCGCGGAGATCTTCGCCGACGAACTCGACGGCGCGAATCTGCTCACGAACAACTCGAAGTGGATCACCTTCAACACGGTGCGCAACGAGAAGTGGAGCCACGAGAACGTGGTGCTGCTCGGCGACGCCGCCCACACCGCGCACTTCTCCATCGGCTCGGGCACGAAGCTCGCGCTCGAGGACGCGCTCGCGCTCGCCGCGAACCTGCACGAGCAGCCCGACATCCCCTCGGCGCTCGAGGCCTACGAGGCCGAGCGCAGGCCCGTCGTGCTCTCGCTGCAGCGCGCCGCACAGGCCTCGCTCGAGTGGTTCGAGAACATCGGGCAGTACGCCGATCAGGAGCCGCTGCAGTTCGCCTTCAACCTGCTGACGCGCTCGCGCCGCATCACCTTCGACAACCTCGCCGTGCGCGACGGGGGCTTCGCCGAGCTGGTGCAGGCCGACTTCGCCGAGCGCGAGGGCGGCGCGCCCGAGGTGCCCGCGATGTTCCAGCCGTTCGCGATCGGCGGGCTCGAGCTGAAGAACCGCATCATCGTCTCGGCGATGGATCAGTACATGGCCGAGGAGGGCGTCGTGGGCGACTTCCACCTCGTGCACCTCGGCAGTAAGGCCATCGGCGGGGCGGGTCTCGTCATGACCGAGATGATCGCGCCGTCGGCCGACGGCCGCATCTCGCCGGCCGACGGCGGGCTCTACACCGACGAGCAGCGCGATGCGTGGAAGCGCATCGTCGACTTCGTGCACGGCACCACCACCGCGAAGATCGGCGCCCAGCTCGGGCACTCCGGGCGCAAGGGCTCGACGAAGCGCATGTGGGAGGGCATCGACGATCCGGTGGAGGAAGGCGGCTGGGAGCCGATCGGCCCCTCGGCGATCCCCTACAGCCCCGGAGGCAACCAGCCGCGCGAGGCGACGCGCGCCGATATGGATCGCATCCTCGCCGACTACGTCGAGGCCACCGGGCGCGCGGCCGGGGCCGGCTTCGACCTGCTCGAGCTGCACGCCGCGCACGGCTACCTGCTCTCGTCGTTCCTGTCGCCCGTCTCGAATCGGCGCGACGACGAATACGGCGGCTCGCTCGAGAACCGGCTGCGCTACCCGCTCGAGGTCTTCGACGCGGTGCGCGCGGCCTGGCCGGCCGACCGCCCGCTCATGGTGCGCATCTCGGCCCACGACTGGGTGCCGGGCGGCAACACCGACGACGACGCGGTGGAGATCGCCGCGGCGTTCATCGCGCACGGCGCCGACGGCATCGACGTCTCCTCGGGCCAGGTCGCCAAGGAGGAGCGGCCCCAGTACGGCCGCAGCTACCAGACGCCCTTCGCCGACAAGATCCGCAACCGGGTCGCGCATCGCGCCGGGGTGGCCGTGGTCGCGGTGGGCGCGATCTCGTCGTACGACGACGTGAACTCGATCCTGCTCGCAGGCCGCGCCGACCTCGTCGCGCTCGGCCGCACGCATCTGTGGGATCCGCAGTGGACGCTGCACGCCGCCGCCGAACAGGAGTACCGCGGGGCCGGGGCCGATTGGATCCCGCCCTACCGGGCGGGCCGGCGCAAGCCGCCGACCTCGCGCACGGACGCGATCCGCCCCCGCCTCGAGCTGCTGAACGGTACTGATACGGTCGAGGCAACCCACACCAGGTGGATCGGGGGACGCACCGTCGCGGTCGAGGCCGACGCCGAGGTCGAGGCCGTCGCAGCGGAACCCGTCGCCGTCTGATCCGCACCGCACACATCCACAACGAAGAGGAGACCACATGACCACCACGACCGACATCGCCGCGGCGCTCGCCTCGGGCGGCATCCGCATCGTCGACCTCACGAACCGGCTCTCCGCCGAGACGCCGACGCTGAGGCTGCCGGAGCCCTTCGCCAACCTCATCGACTTCAGCCTCGAAGAGGTCAGCGCCTACAACGAGCCCGGCCCGTTCTGGAAGCACCAGAACATTCACACGGGCGAGCACATCGGCACGCACATCGATGCGCCGGTGCACTGGATCAGCGGCCGCGAGGGCCACGACGTGGCGAGCATCCCGCCGGCCCGCCTCGTCGGTCCGGCAGCCGTGATCGACGTCACCGCCCAGGTGGAGGCCGACAACGACTACCTGCTGACGATCGACGACATCAAGGCGTGGGAGGCCGAGCACGGGAAGCTGCCGAAGAACGGCTGGCTGCTGCTGCGCACCGGCTGGGATCGCTTCGCCGACGACCGCGAGGCGTTCCTGAACGCCGACGAGACCGGATCGCACACCCCCGGCATCACCGCCGAGGCCGCGAAGTGGCTCGCGGAGGAGACCGAGATCTCGGGCTACGGCGTCGAGACCGTGGGCATCGACGCGGGGCGCGGCGCCGAGCTCGACCCGCCCTTCGCCGCGCACTACCACCTGCTCGGCAACGACAAGTACGGCATCACCTCGCTGCAGAACCTCCAGCAGCTGCCCGCCACGGGCGCGGTGATCGTGGTCGCCCCGCTGCCCATCGTCGGCGGCACCGGCAGCCCCGCCCGCGTCTACGCGATCGTCGACGCCTGAGGCCGGTCGGTCGAAGCGTCGAGGCCCGTCCCTGCTTCGGGGGCGGGCCTCGCGCATTCCTGCGCTGCCCGTCTTTCCCCTCCCTGTCTGTACGCCCTCCTCGTCTCTCGGGGGGAGGGGGAGACGAGGGAAGTACGGAGATCAGCGGGTCTTGCCGGTGATGATGCGCTGCGCGACGAGATGGCCGGATCCCGCGCCGAGCCCCGGCCCCGGGTGCGTGGCCGCGCCGATGTGCCAGACGCCCGTCACCGGGGTGCGGTGATCTACCGCGCCGGGGTAGGGGCGCCAGCGCAGGTTCTGGTCGAGCTCCGCGGAGCCCGCATAGGGGTCGCCCGCGATCGCGTTGGGGTTCGCCGCGACGAGGTCGGTCGGGGCGATGAGGTGCTCGGCGAGCACCGTCTCCCGCGTGCCGGGGGCGAAGCGCTCGAGGCGGTCGAGCACCCGGTCGACGTAGTGCCGCCGCAGCGATTCGTCGGCCCAGCCGCCCGAGACGTCGATCTGCTCGGCCGCGTCGCCGATCGGCTCGAACGGCACCTCCTGCAGCTGCAGCCACAGCGTGGCCTTCCCCTCGGGCGCCCGGCTCGGGTCGACGACGCTCTGCTGCCCCACGACCACCGTCGGTGCGCCCGGGAGCAGCCCGGCCTCGGCCTGCGCGCAGGCGATGCCCGTCGAGCCCGCGCCGTCGCTCAGGTGCACGAGGGGGACGCCGCGCAGCGCCTCGTCCTCCCACTGCAGCGGGCGGTCGAGCGCGAAGTGCAGTTGCATCGCCGCGCGGCCGGGGCGGTAGCGTCGCGCGCCCTCGCGCTGCGCCGTGACCGCGGAGGAGGCGCCGAGCAGGGTGCCGTAGAGCACACCGGGCGACACGCTCGCGAGCACGGTGTCGGCCGCGATGAGCCCCGAGGAGGTGCGCACGCCCGTCACCCTCCCGCCCGAGAGCGCGATCTCCTCGGCCTCCTCGCCTAGGCGGATCTCGACGCCGCTGTCGCGCAGCAGCCGCTCGAACGCGGCGAGGAACGAGCCCGCGCCGCCCGTGACGACGGGCAGGCCGAACTGGTGCATGGCGCCCGCGAACACGGGGATCATCATGCCGCCGGTCGCGTGGTCGGGCCCGAGCCCCGAGTGCAGCAGCCACGGGGTCCAGAGCGCGTCGACCTCCCAGCCCTCGAAGCTGCGGCGCAGGTAGCCGCGACCGCCCGAGACGGCGTCGCGCGCGAGCGCCTCGAGGCCGCCGGCCTTGAGGCCTCGGAAGGCCTTCCAAGCGAGCCCGCCGAGCACCCGGTTCGAGCCGAGCTCGGCGCCGAGCGCGCCGAACACGTAGGGGGCGTTGGCGCCGAAGCTCTCGAGCATGCCGAGATAGGCGTCGCGGTCGGCCGCGCTCGCGAAGCCGGCGGCCGTGCGCTCGGGGTCGCGATAGGCGATCGCGGTGCGGCGCTCGCCCGCCACGTCGGCGGTGCTCGCGGTCACCACCGTCTCGTCGTTCGAGTACCCGAGCCCACGGGCGGCGAGCTCGGGGCCGAGCTCGCCGTAGGCCGCGCTCGACACGAAGAGCGGGTGCCACGAGGAGTAGGTGTCGTGCAGGAAGCCCGGCAGGGTGAGGTCGTCGGCGGCGATGAAGCCGCCGATCCGCTCGTTGCGCTCGACCAGCACCACCTCGCGCCCGGCTCGGGCGAGCTCCGCGGCCGCCACCATGCCGTTGATCCCGCTTCCGATTACCACCGTGGTCATGCTGCCTCCGAGCCAGATTATGTGTCGTTATCTTAACGCTCGTCACCAAAGAATGACATAGCCGAAACGGGGGATGCGCCGTCAGCGCGCCTCCGAGGAGTGCTGCGCGGTGTCGCGGTACCGCCCGCCGTGGAAGACGAGCGGGCTCGCGGGCTCGTGCCGGAAGCGCTCCACCTGGCCCACGTAGATGACGTGGTCGCCGGCTTCGTGCCGGGCCACGGTGCGGCACTCGAAGGTGGCCAGCGTGCCCTCGAGCACGGGGATCCCCGCGATGCCGGTGCGCAGCGGCACCCCGGCGAACTTGTCGTCGTCGGGCGTCGCGAAGCGGCGCGAGAGCTCGTGCTGATCGCTCGCGAGCACGTTGATCGCGAAGTGGGTGGCCCGCTCGAAGTGCGGGAGACTGCGCAGGTGGCGGCCCGGGCACCACAGCACGAGGGGCGGATCCATCGACACCGAGGTGAAGGAGTTCGCCGTCACCCCGATGCGCTCGCCGCCCGGAGCGACCGTCGTGATGACGGTCACCCCGGTGGCGAACTGCCCGAGCGCGTTGCGCAGCTCGCGCGGGTCGAAGTCCGGCGAGCCGGTCTCCGCCCCGGCGCCCGCGGGATCGATGATCGCGGTGCTCATGCCGGCTCCCCGGCCCCGGCCCGCGCGGCGACCTCGGCGAGGTAGCGCTCGGAGCCCTCGGGGTTCAGGAAGTAGTCGCCGAAGTCGGTCGGATCGTTGAAGCCGTTGGCGAAGCGATGCGCGATCTCCGGGAACTGGGACGCCGCGCCGAGCATCTGCAGCACGTGCGGGGGCGGCGGCTGCAGCAGGGCGTTGGTCCAGTCGGCGACCGGCTTGATCCGCGCCCAGTAGCGCTCGAAGGCGTTCTGCTGGAACGCGCGGTCGTAGGGCAGGTTCTCGTGGTCGAGGATCGCCTCGAGGTAGTGCTGCGCGCACTTCGAGGCGTTGTTCGATCCCTGGCCGGTGATCGGGTCGTTCAGCACGACGACATCGGCCATGCCGAGCACGGTGCGGCCCGACGGCAGCTGCATGACGGGCTTGCGCACGGTCGGGGGGAAGCGGCCCTGCAGCACGCCGAGATCGTCGGTGAGGCTGACGTCGGTCGCGCGCTCGGCCTCCCAGGGCAGGAAGGTGCGCAGGAAGTCGAGCGAGGCTTCGAGGTGCTCCTCGGGGGTGAGATCGCGGAAGCGGTCGAGCGGGCCGCCGGGCACGCCCTCGAAGACGAAGATGTCGCAGTCGCCCGAGAGGGTGAGCGCAGGGAAGACGAAGAACTCGCCGACGCCGGGCACGAGGTTGAAGCTGACGCGCGAGAACTCGGGGGTGGGCTTCAAGCCGTGCACGTAGGTCAGCGCGAGCGCGCGCTGCGGGGCGTCGTAGGTCGAGCGCTCGGCGTCGCGCTCGAAGGCGCGGGCGATCTCGCCCTTGCCGGCGGCGACGATGACGAGCTCCGACTCGAGCGTGTAGCGTTCGAGCGAGGCGAGGTCGGCCTCCTCGTACACGATCTCGCCGCCGCGATCCTCGAAGAGGCGCATGAGCGCGGGGAACTTCACCCGCTGGTCGATGGCGTAGGCGTCGGAGTCGAGGCGGCCGGCCCAGCTGAAGAGCTTCTCGCCGGGCTGCTCGGGGTTCGGCACGGTGAAGCCGATGCCCTCGACGGGCGGCGCGTCGTCCCAGAGGTCGACGCCGACCGCGCGCTCGTAGGCGAGAGCCCTGCCGAACATGCACTGGCTCGAGGCGACCCGGCCCGCGGCGATCTCCTCACCGGTGCGGTCCGAGACGAGGCGCACGGCGTAGCCGTGCTGCAGCAGGCCGAGGCCGAGCTGCAGGCCGGACTGGCCGGCGCCGACGATGGTGATGGTGCGTTGCCGCATGATGTGTCCTTTCTGAAGACGTCGTCGTCTGTGTTGCGGTCGGGGTCGATGGCTGGTTCGGTGGTGGGGGATCGGCGCGGCCGCCGCCGCTCAGCCGTCCTCGGAGAGCCGCGGGATCGCCGGGTGCACGCCCTCGGGGCCGAGCGCCGAGTAGCCGCCGTCGACCGCCCAGTCGGCACCCGTGACGAAGCTCGCCGCGTCGGAGACGAGGAAGGCGACCACGCGGCCGACCTCCTCGGGGCGGCCCAGGCGCCCCAGGATGTGGTAATCGGCGGCCACGCGATCCGCCCGCTCGAGATCGCCGCCCGACATGGCCTCGATCACGTTCGACCAGGTCCATCCCGGGCTCGTCGAGTTGACGCGGATGCCGTCGGCGGCGAGGTCCAGCGCCTGCGTGCGGGTGAGCTCGACGATCGCGGCCTTGCTCACGGGGTAGACCCAGCGGCCCGTCTGCGCCACCGACGACGAGATGGAGCTGATGTTCACGACCGCGCCGTGCCCGCTCGCGCGCAGCATCCCGCGCGCCTCCTGCACCACCCGCATGGGGCTCACGACGTTGACGTCGAGCGCCCGCAGCCAGTCGGCGCGCGAGGTGTCGGCGCCGTCGTCGATGTAGACGGCCGCCAGGTTGACGACCGCGTCGAGGCGGCCGTGGCGATCCGCGATGCCCTGCATCAGTTCCGCGAGCTGCGCGTCGTCCGAGACGTCGACGCGCTGCGCGTCGACCCCGCCCGGCAGCAGCGCCAGCCCGTCGGCGTCGATGTCGGCCGCGACCACCGCCGCGCCCTCGCCCATGAGCGCATCGATCACACCGCGCCCGATCTTCGTCGCGCCGCCGGTGACGAGCGCCACCCTGCCTGAAAGAGAAGCCATGTCGTCTCTCCGTTCCCCATCGAACCGATCTGGCCCGCCCGAGGGGGACCGAATATGCTGGATTCCAGCCAAGCCGCAGCGAAGGAGTCGCGGCTATCCGATACACGCCACCTTCATCCGTTTTGCGCAGTGCGCGGAAGGTCCGGGGGAACACCATGACACTGAGGTCGCCGGTACGGTCGCCGAGGGCGGATGAGATCCTGCCCTCGCGCGGTACCGTGTCGGCGAACCGGGTGGATCAGGCGCACGAGACCATCTCGCAGCTCTTCTGCGAGCACCGGCTGAGCCCGCTCGACCACCGCGAGGTCGACATGCGGCTGCGCTCGGCGCACGATGCGGGCGTCGGCATCGAGCTGCTCGACTACGGCGAGGCGGTGCGCATCGCCGTGCCGCAGGGGCTCGAGGAGTTCCACCTGGTGCAGCTGCCGCTCACGGGCCGAGCCACGATGGAGGTCGGCAACGCGCTGATCCAGTCGTCGCCCGACGTCGCGACGCTGCCGCCCCTCGACCGGCCCTTCACGATGCGATGGGCGGCCGAGACGCCGACCCTGATCGTCTACGTGCGGCGCGACCGGCTGACCGACGCGGCGCGCGCGCTCTACGGCGTCGACGACGCCGAGCGGCTGAGGCTCGGCCTGCATATGCAGATGGGCACCCGGGCGGGCGAGGATTTCATGCGGTCGCTGCTCGAGCATCACGACGCCCTCGAGGCGGGCGGGCCCGAGGGCTCCTACACGCGGAGGCTCACCGCCGAGCTGCTCGTCGCGCGGCTGCTGCAGGCGGTGCCGAACTCCGCCAGCAGCGCGCTCGCGACCTGGCAGCCCGCGGAGGCCGGGGCCGGGGCGCGGGGCGACGCGCTCGTGCGGCGCTTCCAGGCCGCGGTCGATGCGGGCGTCGAGAGCGGAGCGGGGGTGCTCGACATCGCGGGCGAACTCGGGGTGCCGCTGCGCACCCTGCAGGAGCACGTGCGCCGGGCGACGGGAGGCACGCCCCTCGCGATGCTCCGGGAGGCGCGGCTGCGGCGGGCGCGCGAGCTGCTCGTGAGCGCCGACCCGACGCGCGACACGGTCACCGCGATCGCCGAGCGCTGCGGCTTCGGGCATCTCGGCCGCTTCGCCTCCGAGTACCGGGCGCGCTTCGGCGAGACCCCCGCGCGCACCCTGCGCGGCTGAAGTACCCTGGGCCCCATGCGACCGACCCTGGCCTCAGTGCACAACGCGCTCGAGATCCTGCATCTGCTGCGGCGGCGCGGACCGCTGCGCCTCTCCGAGATCGCGGCGGAGATCGGCGTCGGCACCTCGACCGCGCACCGCCTCGTCTCGACCCTGCGCGAGCAGCGCTTCGTGCGGCAGCAGCCGGGCGGCAAGCGCTACGAACTCGGATCCGCGATGCTCTTCTCGTCGGAGGTCTCGGCGCTCGAGCACTGCGTGGCGGTGAGCGCCCAGGTCATGGAGCAGCTGCAGGAGCGCACGCAGGAGACGGTGCACCTCTCGGTGCTGCGCGGCGCGACCTGCCTCTTCGCCGCGTCCTACGAGTCCCGCCGCATGGTGCGGGTGACGAGTCGAGTGGGGCAGGGGCCGCTCGCGCACACGGCGGCCGGCGGCAAGGTGCTGCTCGCCGCCCTCGAGCCCGATCGCCTGCTGGAGCTGCTGCCGAACGAGGCGCTCGAGGCGGTGACGGAACGATCGATCGCCACCCGTTCCGAGCTGCTGGAGGAGCTTGTGCGGGTGAGGGAGGTCGGCTTCGCCCGCAACCTCGGGGAGTCGGAGGCCGACATGTACGCGCTCGCGGTGCCGGTGCGGCGACCGGGAGGCGAGGTGATCTCGAGCCTCACGATCGCGGCGCCGCTCTCCCGCATCGACCCGGCGGAGGGCGCGGATCCCGCGCCGCACGAACGGGTGCTGCTCGACGCGCTGCGCGAGTCCGCCGGGCGCATCGAGTCGCTGCTCGCGTACTGAGCGCGTGCGGATCCCGGCACTCCCGTCCTCGTCCGCGCTCTTCGCGCGGGGGCCTCGAAAGGCGAGAAGCGCAGGAGAGCTGCTCGATCCGCATGCGTTTTTCTCCTCTCGGCCCGGTTCTTTCGGAGCGAACCGGTGAGGCGTCGGGGCGCGGATCCGCACTTTTCCCTTCATGCGGAAATTTCTGACAGATATTCCAACTGCGGGTAATTTCGGTCTCAGCCGCCGCCCGTATCCGAGGCGGGGCGAGAGGCGAGAGAAAGGACTCACCCATGACCGAGAATCTTGACCCCCTGGGCCGCCCCTTCAAGCGCATCAGCGTGCAGCGCAAGGACGAGCTGCCCCTGGCCCCCGGCCAGACCTCGAAGGCGCTGCGCTACTCGGGCGTCGCGGTCGAGAACACCGACGTCGTCGACCTGTGGTTCGGCCGCGTGCACACGGGCGTCGGCGAGCACTCGGACGCGCACCACCACGGCAAGGCCGAGACCGGCGGCTACGTGCTGCAGGGCCGCGGCTACATCCGCTTCGGCGAGCGCTACGAAGAGGTCATGTACTTCAACGAGGGCGACTTCGTCTACGTGCCGCCCTTCGTGCCCCACATCGAGGGCAACGCCAGCCGCTCGCAGGAGCTCATCTGGCTGACCACCCGCAACCCCGACAACATCGTCGTGAACCTCGCCGATCAGGACGTCGCCGACATCGAGATCGAGTACACCGACTGAGTCGCCGGTCCCGCTCTGAGGCCCCGGATCCGCGAACCGCGGATCCGGGGCCTCCGCATCGCTGCGGCGCTGCGGCGCTGCGCCGAAGCACCGCAGCGCTCAGAGGCCTCGGGTGATGGCGCTCAGCCCCTCGTTCACGTCGTAGCTGCGCGCGTCGATGCCGGTGATGCCGAAGCCCGCCAGGCGCTCGCTGTGGAACGCGGTGTAGCGGGCCGCGTCCTCGGCGTTGTCGAAGAGATACACGCCTCCGGCCACCGCGGCGGCGGGATTCTCGGTCCACACCTTCCAGACGAGGCCGTGCTCCTCGGCGATGTGCTCGGCCAGCTGGCGGTACGCCTCGACGGCCTCCGCGCCGTAGGGGCCGTCGTTCGGGAATTCGAAAACGAGCAGGGTTGCCATGCCGTCACCTTTCGTGTGGGTTCATGGCAGGGTACGACGCCCGCCCGCGGCACCACAAGTGCGCGGCCGGGCGGGCACGCGCCTCCCGCGCGACAGGATGCGAGGCGGTGCGGTGCGCGGGCCCGCGGGCCGCCCGTAGACTGATTCCGAGCGGCCCGGGCTGCGCGCGCCGCGAGGAAACGGAGTGTGCACGGTGAGCGATCCGACTACCGCGGGCACGGAGCCCGTACCGGGAGATCTCGACGGCGACGGCGCGGTCACCGCGACGGAGGCCGCCGAGGCGGCCCGGCTCGCGCAGGCGGAGCTCGAGGCCGCGATCGCGAAGGCCGAGGCCGCGGCGAAGGCCGCCGCAGACGCCGCCGCGGCTGAGCAGGTCGCGGTCGAGGCCTCGGATCCCGCTCCGCTTCCGGCCCCGGGACCAGAAGCGGCCGCCGACTCAGCGCCCGCTCCCGCCGCGGCTGCC
>CALMSE010000114.1 GCA_937872275.1 uncultured Leucobacter sp.
CCCTGCCCGCCGCGCGCCGCCGCGAGGCGCGCACCCAGCCCGCGACGAACGCCGCCGGGATGAGCACGAGCAGCCAGCGCGCGACATCGCCCGCGCCGCCGAGCAGCGCGTCGTAGTTCACGATCGCGAGCACGCCGACGGCGAGGAATCCCAGGCCGGCGATCACGGGCGCGATCCTGGTGTGCCACAGTCGCGCGTGGCTGCGCCCCGCACCGGCGAAGAACGCGAGAATCGCGATGCAGGTGACGAACAGCACGGTGACGAGGCCCACGGTGCCGAGCGAGGTGAACCAGCTGTAGATGACCGTCATCATGTCGGCCCCGGCGAGCACGAAGCCGCCCACGATCACGAGCACCGCGGCCGAGAACACCAGCACGGCGACCCTCGGCGTTCCGCCGGGGCTCGTCCGCGCGAACGCGGCCGGGAGCATGCCGGCCCGCCCGAGGGAGAACAGGTAGCGCGAGATGAGGTTGTGGAAGCCGATGAACATGGCGAGCATGCTCGTGAGGATCATCACGAAGAGCAGATTCGGGAGCCACGGCGGGCCGTACATCGCCGCGACCGCGAACACGAAGCCGACGGGATCGGCCTGGGCCGCCGCCTGCACCTCGCCGCTGCCCCAGCCGATCGCGAGCGTCCAGGTGACGAAGGCGTAGAAGAGGCCGATGACGGCGATCGCGATGTACGCGGCCCGCGGCACGGTGCGGGCCGGGTCCTTCGCCTCTTCGGAGAAGACCACGGTCGCCTCGAAGCCGGTGAAGCACGTGGCGGCGAAGAGGATCGCGATGCCCAGCCCCGAGGGCACGGTGTTGCCGGGCACGAACGCGTCCATGCTCACCCCGTCGGCCCCGCCCGAGAACAGCACGGCGAACGCGAGCACGAGCAGCGCGAGGATCTCGACGACCACCAGCACCCCCAGCACCCAGAGGCTCACGTCGATGCCCCGGTAGCAGAGGAAGGTGACGAGCGCCAGCACGACCAGCCACCAGAACCAACCGGGCATCGTCATGCCGAAGTCCGCCATGACCAGCTCGGAGATGCCACCGAAGAAGCCCCACAGCCCGCAGACCAGGGCGAGATAGCCCAGCACGGCGACGCCCGCGAGCGCCGCGCCGAAGCGCGATCCGAGCGCCTTGGCGATGTAGGCCACGAAGCCGGCCGCGTTCTTCACGTGCCGGCTCATCGCCACGAAGCCGACGCTGAAGACCGCGAACAGCACGCCGACCAGCAGGTACATCATCGGCCCCGTCACGCCGACGGCCCCGAAGATGACCGGGGAGCCCCCGATCACGCTGCCGAGCGGGGCGACCGCGGCGATGACGAAGAAGACGATGGCGAGTACGCCGAGCCGCCCCTTCCTCAGGCCGGGGGCCGCGCTCCCGCTTTCATCGGTGTCGTGCGGCGTCTCCGCCGCGTAGCCCGCTTTCGACTCCATCTGTCGCTCCATTGCGTCCGGCCCCGACGGCGCCGCCAGGGGCTCACCTCGCCCTCGCCCGGTCGGCGGGGACGCTCGCCGACCTCGGCCGGCGCTTCCACCGACACTAGGCTCCGGGTCGGTCGCGGTGTACTGGTCTGGCCACAAGCCAATGAGCCGGATTCTGTGCCCGAGCGCAATTCAGGGACGGACGAGCACGCGATCGCCGAGGAGCCGCGTCAGCAGCAGCGCCGACTGCAGGTTCAGACGCACGTCGTCGATGCGCCGGCCGATGAGCTGCTCGGCCTGCTTGACCCGGTAGGTCACCGTGTTCCGCGCGACGAACTGCAGACTCGCGACCGCGGCCACGCTGCGCTCGTTCTCGAGATAGAGCCAGAGGGTCGTCCGGAGGTTCTCCATCCGGTCGTCGTCGGCCGCCAGCCTGCCGAGCTGGCGTCGGACGAAGTGCTGGGCGTTCTCGAGATCCGCGGCCAGGAGCGTGGCGAGTTCGACGTCGGCGTGCCGGAGCGTCCGCGGCGTCTCCGGAACCGCGAGCCGGAGCAGGTGCTCGACGTTCCTCGCCTCGCGATGCGCCCGGCGGAACCCGGCCTCGCCGACGTGGGCCTGACTGACCGCGACGAAGACCCCCGGGGGCGGGGTCGACGGCGGCGGGGACGCCGCCCCCGGGCGATCGGGCACCGCGCCCCATCCCCAGGCGGTGCCGATGCCGACCGGCAGGACGATCGTGCTCGTGGCTCCCTGCAGCCTCAACTCGTCGGAGACGGCCTTCACGAGCTTCTCCGAGTCGTCGAAGCTCCTGGACTCGGACCAGGCGACGACCGCGACGTGGCGCGCGGCGGGATCGTACTGCAGCACCTCGTCGATCGAGCGGGGCGCGACGGGGCGGCCCGACAGCAGCGAGTTGACGATCCCGAGCCGCTCCGCCGACTGCGAGGCCCGCCATCGCGCCCGCTCCAGCGCGTAGACCTCGCTCATCGTGTTGGAGAAGTGCTCCAGCGTGCCGAAGAACAGCTTCGACAGTCGCTGCGTCTCGTCCGCCCGCTGCTCGGGATCCTCGATGAGGTCGTTCGCGCCCTTGATGAAGGCGCTCGCCGATACCGCGCCGCCGATCCGGATGCTCTCGAGCAGCATCGTCAGGCCGAGACCGCGTCGCACGAAGTCGCGGGCGACGTCCGCGGCCTCATCGGTGAGCGGGCTGACGTCGTCGCCCGCGGCCATCCGCATCTCGCGGAGCACCTCAGCCCGCATGCCGCGCGTGAAGACGTGCGGCAGCGTCGCCTCGGCGGCCAGCGCGGGCATGGAGCCGAAGATCGTGCCCAGAACCTCCTCGGAGGTCTCGATGCTCCAGCCGAGGCCGTCGATGCCGAAGCGCTCGTAGATCGACAGACCGTCTTCGGACAGCGCGCTCGTGTCCACGAGGATCGGCGTCCGGGGACGAAGCCTCGACATCCACTCCATGGATCCACCTCGCACCTTCGCGACGACTGCTCCGCCGCCGCCCGATCGGGGCGGGCTCGGCGGATATTACCAATATCGTACGACGAGGGACAGGCGCCCGTGAGTGGTCTCAGCCCAGCCATTGGCGACTCTGTTGGGCCAGGAACCAGGAAGGATCGGTGTCGGCCGGTGAGGCTTGATCGCGGCCGATCCCGATGCTCTAATGACCGCCATGCCAGTTCTCTATCGCGCCCCCGACGGCACCGCCTTCTCCACCCCCGAGGAGATCGACGCGCAGTACGATGTCTTCGCCTCGCTGCCGCACTACTCCGAGCACGGCGACTTCGACCGCTACATGGAATCGTACGCCGAGCGCTCCGAGGCCGCACGTGCGCAGCTGCGCTCCGAGCTGGGCATCCCGTACGGCCCGACGCTGTTCGAGACCCTCGACGTGTTCCCGGGCGAGCCCGGCGGGCCGGTCGTGGTCTTCGTCCACGGCGGATCCTGGATGGCGCTCACGAGCGCCGAGCACAGCTTCGTGGCGCCCGGCCTCGTCGCGAACGGCGCGACGGTCGTCGTGATCACCTACGCCCTCTGCCCCGTCGTCACGATCGACGAGATCGTGCGCCAGACGCGCGCGGCGGTCACCTGGACATACCGCAACATCGCCGACCATGGCGGCGACCCCGAGCGGATCGTCGCCGTGGGCCACTCCGCCGGCGGGCATCTCGTCGCGCGCCTGCTGGAGACCGACTGGGAGGGCGAGTACGGGCTCCCCTCGTCGATCATCCGGGGCGCCTGCGCGATCAGCGGCATGTTCGACCTCCGTCCGGTCCCCTTCACCGCCGACCAGGCGGTGCTGAGGCTCTCCGCCGAGGAGGTGCTGCGCAACAGCCCGATCCTGAATCTGCCCCTCGCGGCCCCGCACCTGCTGCTGACAGCCGGCGCGAAGCAGCCGCGCGAGTACCAGCGCCAGTCGGTCGACTTCCTCCGCGCGTGGCAGGGCGTCGGCCTGTCGGGCGAGTACTGGGAGCGCGAGGGCGTGAACCACTTCGACGAGCTCGACGAGCTCGCCGAGCCGGACTCCGAGCTCACGCGCCGCGTGCTCGCGCTCGCGGACGCCTCGTCGGCATGATCCGCCTCCGGGCCGAATGAGATCGCCGGTGCCCCGGATCCTTCGGGATCCGGGGCACCGGCGTTTTCGGGGGCAGACGCCTGGGGGGCAGACAGGCGCCTGGGTCTCAGCTCGCCGATCCGGCGGAGGGCTCGATCAGATCGTAGAAGGCCCAGTAGGCGTCGTCCGCGGCGCGGCCGGCCAGCTGCCTGCCGACCTCCTGCGTGACGGGCGGGCTGCACACGAGGTGCGTCACGCCGGTGTAGGTGTCGCGGAAGTAGCGCTGGAGATCGCACTCCCGGATCAGGGCCGTGCCCGTCCAGGTCGCGATTTCATTGGCGATGTACTGCGCGGTGCGGTTGGTGGCGATGGTGCCGAGCTGCAGCAGCGAGACCTGCTCGGTGCTCAGCTTCTCGCCGGCGCCGACCGTGCGCTCGGCGTCGCCCCAGACCTCGAGCAGGAAGGCGCGGGCGCCGCGGTACCGCGCCTCCATCTCCGCGTAGGCCCCGTAGAACCCGTCCGTGGAGGTGGCGACGCTCGTACGGGAGGCCTTGGCCTTCGAGAGCGCCCGGATCTCTTCGAGGAGGCGCTTGCTGACGCCCAGCGCCCAGCCCGCGTGCTGCATGCTGGCGAGGTAGGCCAGCTCGATCTGGAACGCCGCGCCGCCGCGCCGCTGCACGGGGGTGATCGGGTCGTAGATGTGGGTGTCCGCGACGAAGACCTCGTCGATGCGGTAATCGTGCGATCCGGTCGCCCGCAGCCCGAGCACGTCCCAGTTCGGGATGTGCTCGGCCTGGTCGGCCGGCAGGGTCGCCATGAGGAACTTGCCGTCGTCTCCGAGGATCCCGGTGTGCAGGTGGGTCGAGACGGGCGAGCCGGAGTTGAACTGCCACTCGCCGGAGATGATGTACCCGCCCTCGACGCGTCGGGCGACGCCCGGCTTCGTGCCCTGGCCCGAGAAGAGGGCGCAGCGGCCCTCGCCGAAGTACTCCTCGATCGCGACGTCGTCGACGTAGGCCGCGACGAGCGCCGAGACGTCGACCACGCCGAGGAAGGTCCAGGCCGTCCCCGAGTCGTGCCAGGCCAGCGCCTCCATCAGCTGGATCTGCTGGGTCGGGCTGAACTCGTAGCCGCCGACCTCGAGCGGCATCATCGCCCGGAAGATGTCGATCTCGTGCAGCGCGGCGATCACCTCGTCGGTGGGCCGGCCGAGCTTCTCGGCCTGCCGGCCGTCCCGGCGGATCAGTTCGGCCTTCTCCGCGAGACGCGCCATCATGGCGTCGAACTCGGGGCTCACGCGCAGCCCCGGCGACTCCTGCGGACGATCGTCGACGACGGACGAGGCGGCAACTGTGGACATTCGGATCTCCTCTGCGAACAGGGCCGTCCGCACCCTCGCGGACCGTCGCCCCGTCGCGACGGTGGACTCGTCGCGATAAGTGGAAGCCTAGGTCGCCGCGCCCGGCGTCTGAACTGGCTCAGGGCCAGCAGATGATCCGTTTCGCTGGGCTCGAGACCAGCTCCCCCTTCGCCTCCGCAGCCGACGGCTACGAGGCCGAGGGCTCGCCCAGCCCGAACGCCATGAGATCCTCGCCGACGACGAGCCGGCCCGAGAACCCCTCCTGCGCCCGCTCCCACCGCTCCCGCGGCGAGTTGCCGGGAGCGAGGTGCGTCAGCACGAGCGTCTTCACCCCGGCGGCCTCGGCCTGCGGGCCGACCTCCTCGATCGAGGTGTGCGCCGCCAGCATGTGCTGCAGCAGGTTCGGGTCGGGCTTCGGCGCGTTCGGCCCGAGCAGTTCATCGACCCAGATCATGTCGATGCACTCGTGCAGCAGGATGTCCGCCCCCTTCGCGATCTTGACGAGGTTCTCGCAGACGCCCGTGTCGCCGGAGATGACGATATCGCCGTCGGGGGTCTCGAAGCGGAAGGCGTAGGCGGGGAAGACGGGGCGGTGGTCGACGAGGATCGCCGTGACGCGCACGAGTTCGTCGCGGTAGATCTCGAAGGGCTCCATCTCCGGGGTCGGGTCGCCGTCGGGGTGGTCGCCGAGACCCTCGGGCAGCCGGATGTCGGAGACCTCGAAGATCTCGCGCAGATCCTGCTTGGCATTGTCGCGCATGCGGTCGTTGATGTCGGTCGCGTAGGCCCGGAGGAGCTTGTCGGTGAACTCCTCCATGCCGGGCGTCGGGGACTCGGGGTTCCAGACCTCGGGCAGACGCTCGCGGGACTCGGGGTCGAAGATCGGCGGCAGGGCGCCGCGGTCGCCGGGGCCGAGGATCTTGATGGGGCGCTGCAGGCCGTCGGATCCGTTGTGCCACGCGAGCAGCAGCAGGTTCGGGTAGTCGACGGTGTGGTCGGAGTGGTGGTGGGTGAGGAACACGGCCCGCATGTTGTCGAGGCCGCGCTGGAAGCCCGAGGGCCCGATGCCGGAGCGCCGGAACTGCGGGCCCCAGCCCTCGCCGCAGTCGATCAGGTAGACGGCGTCGCCGACGCAGATGGCGGTTGAGATGCCGGTGCGGGTGGCGTTGTCCCACCAGGGCGGTCCGCCGGAGGTGCCGAGCAGCACGACCCTCGTGCGGTACCGGCGGGACTCTTCGATGCTCAGCGGCGATGGTGCGTTCACTGCGTGGTGCTCCTTGTTCTCGACGGGTCGGGGCCGCGCGCCGTGCGCGGGCCGAAGCCCGATATCTCCCATCCTTTTGAGGCCCGAGACATATTGCAAATATGAATCTCAAGCCCCAGTCATTCGATTTCGATATACCTTGCGCTAAGATTCACCCATGGACCTCCGACAGCTCCGCTACTTCACGACCGTGTGCGAGGAGGAGTCGTTCTCACGCGCGGCCCAGCGCCTCCACATGACCCAGCCGCCGCTCTCGACCACCGTCGCGGCGCTCGAGCGCGAACTCGGCATCCAGCTGCTGCACCGGGTGCAGCACGGCGTGATCCCCACGGAGGCCGGCAGGCTCCTCGCGCTCCGGGGCGCCCAGATCCTGCGGCAGGCCGACGACCTCCGCGATCACCTGCGGGGCCTCGGCGAGGGCAGCGAGGGCCATCTCACAGTCGCCGCCGCGCCGAGCTTCGCCTGGCGCTACATCCCCGAGCTGATCCGCCGCTTCTCCGAGCTCGCCCCCCGGGCCTCGCTCACCCTGATCGACCCCACCCCCGAGATCACCGTCGACGAGGTACTGCGCGGCGCCGCCGACGTCGGGGCGGTGCTCACCCCGAACTTCCCGCTGTTCCAGGAGATGTACGCGGGCAGCCTGCACATGCATCCCATGGGCGAGCTCGAGACGCTCGCCGTGCTGCCGCTCAGCTGGGAGCAGGGGGACGATCCCGTCGACGCGCTCGAGCTGGCGTCGTACACCTGGTTCCTGCCGCCCGACGACCCGAAGTACCCCGGCCTGCGCCGCATGGTCGAAGACCTCTGGCTCTCCTGGGGCGCGAAGATGCCGGCGATCCAGGAGATCGCCACCCTGCAGACCGCGGTGCCCCTGATCGCCGGCGGCCTCGGCGTCACACTGATGCCCGAGTCGATCCGCGAGCATCGGCACACCCAGGTCGCCATCAGGCCGCTGCAGCAGACGGTCCCGACGACCACGGCCGCGCTGATCTGGGCGAAGGAGACGGAGCCTTCGCCCATCGCCCGGCGCTTCATCGAGCTCGCGAAGGGCCTCACTCAGCCGCTGCGATGAGCGTCGCCGTGTTCGTGCTCATCGAGGCGTGGCTCTTCGCCTCCTGGATGAGCGTGAACACGTGGTTGCGCAGTTCGGCATAGCGCGGCAGCGCCTTCGTGTCGATCTGGTGCCGCGGGCGCGGCAGATCCACGCGCAGATCCTCCGTCACCGAGGTGGGCGCGCCCGAGAGCACGATCACGCGGTCGGACAGGTAAACGGCCTCGTCGATGTCGTGCGTCACGAACAGCACGGTCATGTCGTACTGCTCGCGCACGCGGAGCACGAGATCCTCGAGCTCGACGCGGGTCTGCGCGTCCACCGCCGCGAAGGGCTCGTCCATGAGCAGGATGTCGGGCTGATAGGCGAGCCCGCGCGCGATCGCGGCGCGCTGCTGCATGCCGCCCGAGAGCTGCCAGGGATAGAGCTCGCCCTTGCCGCCGAGGCCGACGCTCTCGAGCGCCTCCTCGGTGCGGGCCGCGCGCTCGGCCTTGCCGAGCTTGCGCTGCAGCGGCAGCTCCACGTTGCGCGCGACGTTCATCCAGGGCAGCAGGCTGCGACTGTAGTCCTGGAAGACGACCGCGAGCTTCTCCGGGGGCCCGACCACGGGGTCTCCCTCGAGCACGGTCCGGCCCGAGCTCGGGGCCTGCAGGCCCGCAACGCAGCGCAGCAGCGTCGTCTTCCCCGATCCCGACGGGCCGACCACGCAGACGAACTCGCCCTGCTGCACCTCGAAGTCGACGCCGGCGAGAATCCTCGCCGTCTTCTCTCCGCTGCCGTAGCTCATGTGCAGGTCCTGCACCTGCAGCACCGGCGTCAGCTCTTCACTCGACATGGCTGTCACTCCTTCTGAGACTCAATCCGCGTTCTGGGCCTGCTGCATGCCCGTGTACCACCTGAGCGCGCGCTTCTCGATCAGCATGAACACGAGGGTGGCGAGGTAGCCCAGCACGCCCAGCACGATCGTGCCGGCCCAGGTGTCGACCACCTGGAAGGTCTGCTGGGACTTGATGACGTAGTAGCCGATGCCCGAGGTGGAGCCCACCATCTCGCTGACCACGATGAGGATGATCGAGATCTGCAGCGAGGTGCGCATGCCGGCCGCGATCTGGGGGCCGGCCGCCGGCAGCAGCACGTGGCGCACGCGCTGCCAGAAGCCGAGCCGGTACGAGCGTGCCATGTCGCGCACCTGGGAGTGCACGCCGGCGATGCCGTCCGTGGTGTTGAGCAGCGTCGCCCAGATCGCGCCGAAGACGATGATGAAGACGTTCATCATCACTCCGATCCCGAAGACGAGGATGCCGATGGGAATGATCACGGGCGGCGGCAACGAGCGGAAGAACTGCACGAAGGGGTCGGTGACGGCCCTGATCCGCGGGCTCATCCCGAGCACCAGGCCGATCAGCACGCCGAGGATCACCGCGATCAGGTACGCCGAGGCGAACTTGCCGACGCTCGGGAGGAGGTGCTCGACGAAGTAGGGGCCGAGCCAGTCGGCCCTGAGCGTGTCGACGATCTTCGAGAGTGGCGGGAAATAGATCGACTCGCTGTTCGCCGAGCCGACCCACCAGGCCGCGATCAGCACGACCGGCAGCCACAGGCGCAGGAGCGCGAGCTTCACGAGCCTCATTCCCTCTCGCCTCTCTGCGAGGGGTGCCAGAAGAGCAGCCAGCGCTCCGCCGCGCGGAAGAGCACGTTGAGGCCGAGGCCCAGCAACCCGGTCGTGACGATGAGCGCGTACATGAGCGGCAGCTGGCCCGAGACCTGGGCCAGGGTGATGTCCTTCCCGATGCCCGCCGCGCCCGTGATCATCTCGGTGACCACCGAGATGATGAGCGCGATCGAGGCGGAGACCCGCAGGCCGGTCGCGGTGAAGGGCAGGAGGCTCGGCACGATGACGCGGCGGATCGTGCGCCACCACCCCAGCCGGTAGCTGCGCGCCATCGCGAGCGCGAGCCCGTCGGTCTCGCGCACCCCGTAGGTCATCTGCGTCAGGAGCGGCCACAGCGAGCCGAACACCACGAGGAAGAGCTTCATGGTGGGCGAGATGCCCCACAGCAGCAGCGTGAGGGGGATCAGGGCGACGGGCGGGATCGGCTTCAGGAACTCCAGGACGCCCCAGAGCGACTCGCGGATGAAGCGCACCCGGCCCATGGCGATCGACAGCGGCGCGGCGATCACGAAGACGATGAGCAGGCCGATGAACACGGAGAGCAGGGTCTGCCCGATCGACGCCCAGAAGCCGCCGGAGACGAGCTGCCCTCCGAGGGCCGCGGCCACCTCTCCGGGGCCGGGGACCACGTTCGCGGGGAGGACGCCGGCGAGGGATGCCGCGCTCCAGAGGAGGAGCGCGGCGATCACGGCGATCGCCCCGAGCCGGATCCGTCCGCGGCGGGTGAGCGGTGCGCGCACGCGCCGCTCACCGCCGACTGCGACTGCGCTCATTGCGGCAGGATGTCCGCCGGCGTCACGGCGCCCGGCGCGATGAAGCCCTGCGCCTCCATCACGGAGATGTAGCGCTCGATGGCCTCGGACGAGGGTTCGGGCGAGTAGCCGGGCAGATTGATCCGCTCGGTGACCTCGGCGGGCAGGTTGCCGTACTTCTGCAGCATCTCGCGCACGAGCTCGGGGTTCTCGTTCGCGGTCTCGGAGGCGCGGCGCAGCGCGCGGTCGAACGCGGCGACCGTGTTCGGGGCCTCGGCGATGAACTGCTTCGACGAGAAGTAGACCGCGTGGCTCTTGCCGGGCACCAGCACCTCGTGGAAGGGGGACGCGATCGAGACGAAGCCCGCGGCGAGACCGGAGGAGCGGAACGGCTCGATGACGCCGGCGGCGTCGATGTCGCCGCGCTCGAGCGCCGCGGCCATGTCGGGGAAGGGCATGGCGACGTAGGTCACCTCCGAGGGATCGCCGCCGTCGTTCTCGACCGACTGGCTCACCACGAGCTCGACCGCGGCCTGCAGCGCGTTCACGGCGACGACCTTGCCTTCGAGATCCTTCGGCGATGCGATGCCGGGGTCGGGCTTCACCAGGATCGCGGTCGGGTCGTCTTCCACCGCGAGGGGCACATCGGCGGCGTTCGCGACGATGACGACCGGCAGCCCCTGCTCCGACGCCGAGATGAGCGGAGAGATCGCGGCGGTGCCGAAGTGCACCTGGCCGTTCATGACGCCTGGCACGATCGCCGCGGCGTTCTGCATGACCTCCATCTTCACCTCGAGGCCCTCATCGGCGAAGTAGCCCTCGTCCTGCGCGATGTACGCCGTCACGAAGTCTGCGACCGGCACGAGGCCGAGCGTCACCGAGGTCTGCTCGAGAGCGGCCGCACCGGCGTCGGAGTCGACGTCGCCTCCGGCATCCCCCGATCCGCTCGATCCCCCGGAGCAACCGGTCAACAGCAGCGCGGCCGCGATCGCGGCACCGGCAAGAGCTCGTTTCTTCATTGAAATCCTCGATTCTGCTTCACTCCGTCGTGGCTGAGCGATTTCCCAGCGCGGCCGCACCGCCCTCCGCTTCGAAGCCGGAGGCGGTTTCGGGGGCCACACTCATCGTGACTTCCGGCTCGACCTTTTGGCAAATACATAATCGACGCCTCAGATATTTGTGCAACGTATATCTAGGGTTGAAAAACACCGGCCCCGAGCCGACCTGCTCGGCTCGGGACCGGTGTCGCGCGGGCGCCGCGCCGCGGGCCTCAGGAACGCGCGCCGCGCGTCTCGTCGCCCTCGAAGACCTCCAGGAACCAGTCGGAGACGAGGTCGTTGCGCTCGTCGCCGTGGTTGTAGATGGTGTGGTCGCCGCCCTCCCAGATCTTGATCCGCCGGCGATCCGGATCCGCCCCCTCGAGGAACGGCAGGATGTCCTCCAGCTTCACGATCGGGTCGCGGGTGCCGTGGATCACGAAGAGGTCGGCCGACATCCTCATATCGGGCGTGAAGCTGATGCGCCTCAGGTTCGCGTCGATCGCCTCGGGATCCCGAGAGCCGAGCATCTGCTCGGCCTGCTCGTCGAAGGTGCGCATGCCGAGCAGGCGCGGCTCCGCGATGCCGCTGTTCACGCAGCACGCCACGATCCGGTCGTCGCGCGCCGCCGCGGTCGCGGCGAAGAGCCCGCCCAGGCTGTTGCCCCAGATGCCGATCGGCTTGCGGCCGTCGGCGCGGCGGGAGATCTCGGGCAGCAGCTCGTCGAGCACGTCGACGAACCGCGAGAAGGCGCCCGCCACGTCGACGTCGAGGTAGATGCCCTGCTCCAGACGGGTCTCGCCCTGGCCCGGACCCTCGACGAGGAACGTCGCGATGCCGCGAGACGCCATCGCCAGGGCGTTCTTCGTGTAGAAGGGCCCCCAGCCGCTCTGCCCGCCGAAGGTCACCACGCCGCCGCGCGGCTCCCCCTCGGGCACGACCAGCCAGCCGATGAGGTTCCCGTCGCCGAACGGCACCTCGATCCGCGTGGTGCGGGCCTCGGGAATGCTCGCGAGCAGCCTCATCGTCTCCGTGAGCTTCGCGTACAGCTCCCGTTTGCGGTCGGTGTCGTCGAGCGGCATCTGCGCGAAGATGTAGTCGCCGACCGCGGCGCGCAGGGTGTTGATCGCCGACGTCGTGCCGCCGGCGGCGAGGTACGCCTCCGCCTTCCGCAGGTTCTCGTCGCCCAGCCGCTCGGCGGCCGCATCCCAGTCGAGGCCCTCGCCCGCGGGATCCGCGGCGACCGGGGAGGTCATCCGCTGCATGTGCAGCAGGTCGGCGAAGCGCACGTTGCCGTCGATGAAGCGCTGCGGCGACATCGACCGCCAGTACGCGGCCATCGTCTTGGCGCGGACGGCGCTGTCGTCGGCAGGGGCGGCGCCGCCCGCAGCGCGGTCGTCGGTCATGCGGCCTCCTGCGCGACGGTCGAACGGACCCTCAGCTTCTCACGGAGCTCGTCGACGAGTGCCGGCAGCTCGGTCTCCGAGACCGCGCCGAAGAGGGAGAAGTCGGGGCGCGAGATGAAGGCGTCGACCGTGTTCGCCGCGAAGAAGTCGTCGTAGGTGCCGTCGAGATCCTCGAAGCCGCCCGACACCCCGGGTGCGACGGCGGCGATCGTGGCGTCGATGTCGGCCAGGAAGGCCAGCTGCTCCTCGCTCAGCAGATCCCGCGCATCCCTGCGCGTCACGAGCGCGAAGCCCGAGCCCACCACGGTGTCGAAGAGCCCCTCCGCACCGCCGAAGGCGACGCGGCCCTGCGGCGCGAGCTGCCCGCTCAGGCGCGCGGGCGCGCCGTCGG
>CALMSE010000115.1 GCA_937872275.1 uncultured Leucobacter sp.
GCACGTTCGCGAGGGCCGACTGCGCGGTGCGCAGGAGGGCGACCTCGACCTCGGTCGGCAGAATCGGCAGCGCGTCGTCCACGCGCAGCTCGGTCTGCAGCCCGACCTCCTCGCGGGCGCGGTCGAGCATGCGCCGCAGAGCGGCGGCCAGCGCGTCGTCCTCGAGCTCGGCGGGCACGAGCGCTGCGACGATCCTGCGCACATCGGCGAGGCTGTCGCCCGCGAGCGCCTCCACTTGAGCGAGCGTGCGGGCGGCGTCGGGGTCTTCGGTCCGTCCCGTCCCCGCGTGAGCGAGGAGCCGGATCGAGGAGAGCGCCTGCGCGATGGTGTCATGGATGTCGCGGGAGATGCGGGTGCGCTCGGCGATGGCGCCCGAGTGCCGCTGGGCGAGCGCGAGCTCCTCCTGCAGCTCGGCGGTCTCCCGCTGCGCCCGGGTGAGCGAGGCGACGAGACGCTCCCGCTCCGCGGCGTCGCGCAGGAGCTGCAGGTAGCCGCGGGAGATGCCGAAGGCGAAGACGCCGCCGATGAGCGGCCCGAAGACGTTCGCGTAGCTCGTCGTGCCGTGGTGCAGGATCGGGGCCACGATCACCACCGAGAGCACGAGGCCGGAGAACAGCAGCCCCCACCCGACCGGGAGGAGGTGTCCGGCGAGCAGCCACAGCAGAAACGCGAGCCAGACGAACTCGGCGGAGACGGCGGCGGCGACGATCCAGATCGCGGCGAAGCCGATCAGCCACCAGACCGCGAGGCGGCGCGAGCGGGTCTGGGAGAGCAGGACGGTGCCGGCGGTGTGCCAGGCGAGGATCGCGAGCCCCGTGATGATCGCGGCCGGTGGAGCCACGCCGTCGCCGATCGCGCGGATCGAGCCGACCGCGGTCAGCACGAGGGCGATGAGGTGCTGGCCGATCTCCATCGCCCGCACCATCGGGCCGGTCGGGCCCGGACTCGGCGCGTCGGCATGCGTCAGCGGGATGCGTATGAGGTTCATGCCCCAATTCTCCCCAGCGGAGCTGCGGGTTCCCGGCTCGCCGGAGAACGGTCGCTCGGCGAGGAGCGAACGGCTGAGGGAATCCGGCATGAATCGATTCCACCAGCCGGGGCGCCGCCCGTCATCGGGGACCGGATTGATTCGAAGATCATCCGAACGGACGATGCGCCGGATCCGCCCGGGTGGTGATCTGCCCGCGTTCGGGCGGATCACCGCGGGATCGGGAGCCGGCACCGGCGCTCCCCGGCGGCCGGAGCCGGAAGCGCCAGTGCCGTCGGGCGAGGGCTCAGGCGCTGACCTCCCTGAGATGCCGAAGCGCCACCTCCGCGTAGACGAGCGCACCGTCGATCAGTACGCGATCGTCGAACTCGACGGTTGCGGAATGGTTGGTCGGTGCTGACGACAGATCGTTCTCGGGCGGGCACGCACCCAGCACGATGAAGTTGCCCCGCACCTTCTCAAGGACGAAGGCGAAATCTTCAGAACCGTACATCGGATGCTCGAGTTCGACGAAACGCTCCGCGCCGAAGAGCTCCGTGACCACGTCCTGAACGACTTCGTAGGACTCCCTGGTTCCGATCATCGCGGGGTACTCGCGGTAGTACTCGAGTTCGATCTCCAGACCGTGCGCCGCGGCGATGCCTCGGCACACCCTGGTGACCACCTCCTCGATCTTGTCGGCGGCCTGAGCGGAATAGGAACGAATGGTCGCATCGAACTCCGCGGCGTCCGGAATGACGTTCCGCTTGGTCCCCGCTTGAAAGTGCCCGACGGTGACGACCGCCGGGTCGAAGATGTCGACGGTTCGGGTCAGCGCCGTCTGCATCGCGAGCACCATCTCGCAGGCCGCGGGAAGCGGATCCGCCGAGAGGTGAGGCCTGGACCCGTGCCCCCCGCGACCGATGACGCGCACCTTGAGCCTCGCCGACGCTGAGGTCTGCGCGCCGACGCGAGTCGCAAAGGTTCCGGCCGGAAGCAGGCCTGAGTACACGTGCATTCCGTAGGCGACGGCGACCTCCCTGCCGCTCGCCTCCAGCACCCCCTCTTCGATCATGAGCCGAGCGCCCCACCAGCCCTCCTCGCCTGGCTGGAACATGAACACCACGTCGCCGTGGATCTCATCTCGTCGTGCGCTCAGGAGTTTCGCCGCGCCCACGAGCATGGCGACGTGCGTGTCGTGCCCGCACGCGTGCATCACTCCCTCGATCTCGGAGGCGAAGGGAAGGCCGGTGCGCTCGGCGACCGGCAGCGCATCCATGTCCGCGCGCAGAAGAACAGTCGGCCCGGGCCGTGAGCCCCGCAGTACCGCGACCACCGAGCTCAGCCCCTCGCCCGCGGTGATCTCCAGTGGCAGACCATCGAGCGCTTCGAGTATCCGTCGTTGAGTCTCGGGCAGTTCGAGTCCGGTTTCAGGGCGGCGGTGGATCGCGTGCCGCAATTCGATGATGGATTCCTCGACGGCAGTCAGGGATTTCATGGGAATATCCTCTTTCCAAACAGGGTATGGTGATGCCCGACGCAGCTCAGTGGTGCTCGGGGCGGCGCTACGGGTCAGTCGACCGCTCGCTGAACCCGAGCAGGGGCTCCGCTCTCGCCCAGACGTCTCATCTCCTCCATGGCGGCCTCCTGGGCCGCCGTGGTCGGTCGACCGCGACGCACCCATAGACCGCAGCCGACGCCGATGGGTTCGAAGTTCACCGGAACCCGAACCAGGTCGCCGCGCTCGAGTTCTCGTTCGACCGAGCAGCGCAGCATGAAGGCGAATCCGGCGCCCGTCGAGAGCGCGGACTTGATGGCCTCGGGCTGGCTGAACTCGAGGCCGATTCTGCGGCGTTTGACTCCCCGGTCCCGCAGGTCTCTGTCTATCGTCGTCCGGCGGGCCTGCGACTGGGGAGCGCACACATACGGCAGATCCTCCAGATCGGCGGGGTCCAGCGGAGCGCTCACCGCGTTCCCGGGTGTCGTCACCAGGTCGATCGGCTCGATGAAGAGGCGTTCGTAGTCCACCGAGGGCGAGCTGAACTCGGTGCCCTCGAAGATCATGCCGATATCGCAGGCGCCGTCGAGCACGGCCTTGAGAATCGTCGCCGACGGGAAGGACTCGATGGTGATGCGCAACTGGGCGTGCTTCTCGTGGAGACGGATCGCGACGCTGGGCAATCGGTACGTGGCGAGGGTCGCGGTGCCCCCGATCACCAGCTGCCCATGATCGCTGCTCGCGATGTCATCGAGACGACGATCGGACTCGTCGAGACGCGTCAGGATCGTGGTCGCCATCTCGAACACGACCTCGCCGGAGGCGGTGAGCTGAAGCCTTCTCCCCTCCCAGTAGAAGAGCTTGGCTCCCACCATGCGTTCGATGGCGCCCAAGTGCTCGCTGACCACGGGCTGGGAGACCATGAGCTCCTCGGCGGCCCGTTTGACCCCGCCGAGGTCCACGACCCGACGAAAGACCCGCAGCCGGTGCAGGGAGATCCGTGAAAGGTCCCGTCGAATCATCTCATCCCTCCGGATTCTCGAAGCAGCACGGGGTTCGACATTCGACCGACCCCCTCGATCTCGCAGGTCACCATGTCGCGGGGCCGGACCGATAGGCCCCTTCGCAGCCCGAGCGGACTGCCTCCGGGGGTACCGGTGAGCACGATGTCTCCGGGCTCGAGGGTCACATGCCCGGAGATGAACGAGAGGATCTCGGCCGGGGAATGGATCATCTCCGCCGTGCTCCCCTCTTGAACGAGTTCCCCGCCGATCCAGGTACGGATCGTTCGCGGCGACTCCACTGGCGCACCGTCTGCGATGGGCACCCAGCGGGACAATGGGCAGAACCCCTCGCGGCCTTTGCCGAGCGATACCTGACCGGCGCGCTGGAGCGTCCGGTCCGAGAGGTCGTTCGCGACCGCGTAGGCATCGATCGATGCTCGGGCGGTGCGGACGTCGGCCTCGCGCAGACGTCTGCCGACGCGAACCGCCAACTCGGTCTCCACCTCGAATCGCCCCGGCTCATCGGCCGGGAGCAGTATGCCGTCACCGTCACCGACGACCGATCGCGGATTCTTCAAGAACACGAAGGGCTCCTCCGGCAGATCGTACCCCTGCTGCTCGGCATGATCCCGGTAGTTCAAACCGACGCCGTAGAGCACGCCGTGCACGCTCTCCCGAGCCGGCCCGGTGGGCAGTGATTCGATGGTCCTCCGCGAGTCTCCGGTCATATCGTATAGCCGCCGTCGAGCTTCAGTTCGCTTCCGGTGACGCTGGCCGCCGGCTGTCTCAGGAAGAACATGACCGCATCCGCGATCTGCTCGGGCTCGACGAGGCGGCCCGAAGGAATCGGAGTGACGCGATGCGCGAAGGCCTCCTCGGCGCTCTCGAAGCCCCAGTTCTTTCCGTACTGCGCCGTGCGCGTCGCGCCGGGGATCACGGTGTTCACGCTGATCCCGTGCCGCGCGAGTTCCAATGCTTGCGCGCGGCTCAGGGCGCGGATGGCCGCCTTGGCCACGCTGTAGGCGCCTGATCCCACTCGCGGCTTCATGGCGGAGGTCGACGCGAGATGCACGATCGCACCTCCCCCTGCTTCGATCATGCCGGGCACCAGGGCCCGGGCGAGATTCCAGGCGCCATTGAGATTCACCCCGAGCGAAGCACCCCACTCGTCAGGAGTGAGTTCGTGGAGTTCCGCACCCTCTTGGGGTATCGCGGCGCAGTTGACCAGCACGTCGAACGTCGCACCGAGACCGTTCTCCCGCACGATCGATTCGCAGAAGTCCGCATCGGCGATGTCCCCTCGGCGATACGCGTTCACGGGAGCAGCATCGCGATCGAGCTCGTCCTTGATGTCCACCCCGGTCACCAGCACTCCCAGCGCCCTGAGCTCTCGGACCACGGCCGGGGCGATGCCTCCTCCGGCACCCGTGACCAATGCGTGTCTGCGACGAACGCTCTCCACTGCCGTCATGCGCCTATCTCCTTCTCTCCGGGGTCCGCAAGAGCAGCCCGCCTTCTTCAAGTAGCAGCGATATCTCATCGGTCCCCGCGTGCGCGAACCGCTCGAGCACGCCGATCGAGATCCGCCCAGCCGCGCCAGCGCCGACGACGGGATCGACGAGTCGTCTGAACTTCGCCTCTACGCGGGACCGCCGTTCTCCGGGCGCGAACTCCACCGAGGAGGGGTCGGCGTATGCACTGACGATGCCGCCGTCGGCGAGCTGCAGGGCGACGGCCCCTCCCCCCGAGGGGATCGCCGTGTCGGTGCTGCAGGCGATCCGACTCCCGAACTCGCGAACGCGAGGATCGGAGAGCGGCCCCGATTCGAACACGGCGGGATCGGCGGTGTCGTATCCGCTCGCAGCGAGCGCCAGGCAGGCCTTCATCGAGAACTTCGCGCCGAGGCCGTCCGCGGTCAGCGGCGCCGTGGCGACTGCGGGAAAATCGTCGCCGATCGTCACGCTGGCACTCGAGATCCGCTCGCGCGGGATCCCGAGGTCTCGAAACGCGTCGAGCGCACCATGGGTCGCGTAGCACGACGCGTGAAACTTGTGGACGATCCGATGCACGGGATGCTCGCCCGCCAGCGGCTGATTTCGCGGCGCGGCCTCCGCGCCGATCCCGCGCCCCCGTGCCCCCGCGCGAGTCATGCGGTCGACCAGGCCGCCACGGACGAGCAGCGGATCGCCTTCGTCACCGAGCGCGGGCGGGTCGCCCCACCCCAGCAGGCTCGTCTCGACGGCACTGCGTGCGGCGTAGCCGACCTGTATGGATTTTCCCGCGGTGCCGAACACCGACTGGCTTCCGGATGCGACGGCTCCTGCCATTCGAACCGACTGCCAGATTCGCGATTCGCTCGAGCCCATGATCCTGCCGATGGCGAGCGCCGCTGCCACCGCCCCGAGGGCCGCTGTCGGGTGCCCGAAGTGGTCCGCGATCGCATTCGCATGCTCCCGGCCCCACAGATCCTGCGCCTCCACGCCGTGCAGAAACCCGCGCAGCAGGTCACCACCGCCGAATCCGATCGCGAGCAACGAAGGCCAGAGGACGGCGGAGGGGTGCGTGAGCGCTCCCGGGAGCGTGTCGTCGTAGTCGAGCAGGTGCCCGGCGACGCCGTGGACCAGTGCCCGGCCGGCCGGTTCCGCCCCGATGCCGGTGCCGTCGAGCAGCTCGAGAGCCGCAGGCATTCCCGCGATCGCGCAGCCGAGCCAATCGAGCAGGCACAGCTTCGCCCGTTCGAGTTCCTCGTCCGAAGGCTCGGCGTCCCCGACGAACCACGTGCTCCGACCCGGCATGCTCAGCTCCTCTGATGCACCGTGCCGGCCGCCTGCAGCAGGTACTCGTACACCGAGTCGTCCACCGGCACGCCCTTCTCGAGCCGCTGCGCGCGAAGACGCTGCTCACTCTCGCCCGGGTAGAGCACCTCGTCGGAGCCGACCGCCAGCTCCGAGTCCTTGATCCAGTCGGTGAACTCCTGCATCTCCACCAGAAACTCCACGAGAGGTTTGAACGCTTCGATGTCCAGGGCGAGGATGAAGCAACCGTCGTTGTGCCGACCCTTCGGGTCCACGCCGAAGCCGATCCCGGTCAGAATGCCGGAGAGCACCTCGACCATGAACGACAGGCCGGATCCCTTGTGCGCCTGGTTGCCTCCCATGGGAAGGAGCGCGCCGCCGCGGAAGAAATCCTCCGGATCGTTCGTCGGGAGGCCGTGCTGATCCACCAGCAGGTCATCCGGAATCTGCTCGCCGCGCAGCCTCGCGATCATGAGCTTTCCGACCGCGGTGCCGGAGGTGGCCATATCGAGGCACGCGATCGTGTTCGAGGCGGGAACCGCGATCGAAATCGGGTTCGTGCCCAACTTGCGCTCACGGCCTCCGAACGGAGCCACATGCTTGGGCGCGGCCCCGGAGTCCGCGGTCATCAGACCGATCATCGACTGCTCCGCGAGCATGGTGGTGTAGGCGCCGAGCCGGCCGACGTGTCCCTGCCTCCGGATGATCGCCGCGCAGACGCCGTTCTGCTTGGCCTTCGCCGCGATGAGCGGAATGGCTTCGCTGGTGATGGAGTAGCCGAAGCCCCAGTTCCCGTCGAGCACGAGTGTGCTGGGTCCCTCCTGCAAGACCTCCAGCCGGGAGTCGGGGACGATGTGCCCCAGGTGGATCTCGTTGACGTATTTCTCGGTGTTGCTCACCCCGTGGGAATCGTGCCCGACGACGTTCGCCTCGACCTGCAGGTCGGACACGGTGCGGGCGACCTCTTCGGAGACGCCGTTCGCCAGGTAGACCGAACGGACGATCTCCCTCAATTCTTCGTGATCGATGGTCTTCACCGTGCCAGCCCTTCCAGTTCTGCGATGTTGCGGGGCCCGAGCTCCCGCTCGCCCGTCTCGGCTTCTGCGATCATCCGGCTGAGCCGGGTGATCAGCGGGAGGGGCACCGCGTGGGCACTGCCCGTCTTGACGATGTCGGCGAAATGCGCGGACACCTCGGTCTTGCGCTTCCGTACTGCGAGATCGCGGTAGATGCCGGAATGAGGCTTCTGATGCGGTCGCTGGTAGTCGACCCAGTCGGAGATCGCGCTGCTCACCGCGCTCGGTGAGGCGCCCGCCGCGAAGGCTCGCGGATCGAGGTGGTCGTGGTCGGGAACCTCGATTCCCGCTGCGTCGGCGACCGCGAACACCTCCGCCAGCAGGCCGTGCACAAGTCTCGGGTGCGCGAGGATGGTGTCGAGCTGCGGGGTGTGATCCAGCGCGGTGGCGGAGAGCACCGCACCGAAGGCCAGCTTGTTCCACAACAGCCCCCGCAGGTCGTCGGTGGTCTCGATGCGACCCACGTTGCCGAGCATCTCGAGCATCTCCCCCTCACGCTCGACCCGTGCCCCCGTGCTCCCCACGACCATGGAGCCGAAGCCGTAGAACGTCACCTCTCCGGGAGCCGTGCAGTCGGCCGCGATGTTGACCAGTGCGCCGAGCACTCGCTCCTCACCGATCATCTCGGCCACCTCGAATGCACCCAGCCCGTTCTGCGCGACCAGTACCAGCGCATCGGGGGCGAGGCGATCCCGCAGGCCCTCGATCGCCGATGCCGTGTGCTGCGCCTTCACCGCGAGGATCGCGGTGCGGATCTCTCCCCGATAGCTCTCGGGTGTGAACGCATGCGCGGTGATCCGACGCTCGCGGTCATCGCTGATCACGCGGAGCCCTCCGGCGTTGATGGCCGCGACATGCGCCGCGTCCGTGTCGATGAACTCGACGTCCCTCCCCGTCTCCGCTATCGCGGAGCCGAGGCTCGCCCCGATCGCACCCGACCCGATGATGGTGATCATCCCGGTTCCTTCCTTTCCTGCTCGCCGCTACCGGCGTTCGAGATAGTTCGTGAGGTTCGAGAAACGAGCCATGAGGATCGCGGCGATCGCGGCCACGACGATCAGCAGCGTCGATACCGCGGAGATCAGCGGATCGGTCTGATACTCCACGTAGCCGAATATCTTGATCGGCAACGTCTCGGTCCGAGGACCGGCGAGGAACAGCGAGACGGTGATCTCATCGAACGACATGATGAAGGCGAAGAACGCTGCGCCCGCGATGCTGCTGCGGATCTGGGGGACGGTGACGGTCAGCACGGTGCGCCAAGTGCTCGCCCCGAGGTTTCGAGCCGCCTCTTCGACGGTGCGGTCGGCCGACTTCAACGCCGCACCGATGAGCATGACGGTGAACGGGAGCGCCACGAGCGTGTGGGCGACGACCAGGCCGAACACCGTGCCGGCCAGCCGCAACTGGGTGAACACGATCAGCAGGGCGATTCCGAGCGTCACCTGAGGGATCACGAGCGGGGCCGTCGCGAGCATCGTGCTGACTCCCCCGAGGACGCGAGACATCCGCTCCACCGCGAGAGCGGTCGCGAGGCCCAGCACCACCGACGCGACCGTCGCGAAGAAGGCGATCCGCAGGCTCAGCATGAGCGCCTTCATGAAGCTCGCGTTCGCGAAGAACTCCTCGTACCAGTGCCAGGTGAATCCCTGGGGCGGAAAAGTGATGTAGGCCGTATCGCTGAACGAGGTCATCACCACGATCGCGAGAGGGACCAGCAGGAACACCACGATGAGCAGGACGACGACGGAATGGAGGAATTCCGGGACGAAGAACCTCCAGGTCTTCCGGATGCCGGGAGATGCCGGTGTTGGGATGCTCACTTCGCCTCCTTGCGCATGCGGTTCGTCCAGATGCCGTTCAGGTACATCAGCAGGAACACGATCAGGACCAGCACGATCGACAGCGTCGAGGAGAGCGGCCAGTTCAGTGCCGTCGTGGCCCGTGAGTAGATCAGTGTCGCGGCGACCTGCGTCTGCGCGCCGCCCACCAGCTGCGGGGTCGGGAACGCGCTGATCGTGAGCACGAACACGAGCACGCAACCCGCGAAGATACCCGGAGCAGCGAGCGGAAGGGTCGTGTCGAAGAACGTTCGAGTCCGTGAAGCGCCGAGGGTTCGCGCCGCCTGGGCGATGTCGGGATCGATCTGGCGCAGCGCACCGGCGAGGGCGAACACCATCAGCGGGAGAAGGACGTGCGCCATCGCGATGGCCGCGCCCGTGTAGCTGAACTGCAAGGAGAGCTTCGGAATACCCAGGCCGGACAGGAACGAGTTCAGGGAGGTCATGAAGAATCCCGTGTCGGAGAAGATGATCCTCCAGGCGTAGGAGCGAACCACGACGCTCGTCATGAGCGGCATCAGAATCACGACGGTGAGCACGGCGGGAACGATGCCCCGCCCGTTCACCAGCATCGATGCGAGCGGGAACCCCAGGAGCAGCGTCAATACGACCACGGCGAAGCCCAGCAGCAGCGTCCGTCCGAATATCTGCAGGAAGAACGAGTCGGTCAGCACCGCGAGATAGTTCTCGAGCGTGAACTCGTCTCCGAATACGCCCGCCGAGACGAAGCTCACCAGGCTGTAGCCGACGGTCACCACGATCGGAACGACGAGTGCGACGACGAGGAACACCGTCGTCGGCAGACTCAGCAGAGTCCATCGTCTCCGACGCTGTCGTTCGATGCGGTCTGCCGGCGAGAGCCGGGGGCTGGCGACGGTCACGACTGCACGCTCTCGATCGGGAACGGGTCGTCGAGCGCCCACGTGACGCGCACCGATGCGCCCACGGCGAGCTCGGGAATCGATGCGCGGTTCTCGGGGTAGCTCACCATCAGCGTGCGCCCGAGCGCAGGCACCTCGACGGTCACGAGACTGTGCGGCCCCGTGTACAGCACCTCGGAGACCGTCCCGTCGAACTCGGCACCGCCTGCAGCGGGCGACCCCGCCGAGACGATGCTGATGAGCTCCGGTCGGATCGAGACCGCCTCCGGCATCCGGGCACCGGCGCGAGAGACGGGCTGCCCCTGCGCCAGCAGCACTCCTCCGTTCGCCCCCGCCTCGACCGGAATGAGGTTCGTCTTCCCCACGAACGAGGCGACGAAGGCGGAATCCGGCGTCGTGTAGAGGTCGCGCGGAGACGAGAACTGCTCGATGCGACCGCGGTTCATGACCGCCACCTTGTTCGCGACCGAAAGCGCCTCATCCTGGTCGTGGGTCACGAGCAGCATCGTGGTGCCCGTATCGCGGTGGATACGCCGCAGCTCCGAGCGCATCTGGTCGCGCAGGCTCGCATCGAGGTTGCTCAACGGCTCGTCGAGGAGCAGGAGCGTCGGCTTGACGACGAGCGCTCGTGCGAGGGCCACTCGCTGCTGCTGGCCGCCGCTGAGCTGACGAGGGAAGCGATCCCCGGTGTCCGGAAGATTCACGAGCTCGAGCGCCTCGGCGACACGCGCCGTGCGCTCGGCACGAGAGACCCCTCGTCTGCGCAACCCGTACTCCACGTTCTGGGCGACCGTGCGATGGGGGAAGAGCGCATAGCTCTGGAACACGAGAGTGGTGTCCCGCTTGTGCGGCGGCGCGTAGGTGCGCTCATTGCCATGGATGCGCAACGTTCCCGCATCGGGGAGCGCTAGGCCCGCGATCATCCGAAGGGTGGTGGTCTTGCCGCATCCGCTCGGCCCGACGAGAGCGAGGAAGTCCCCGTCATCCAATGTCAGGTCGAGCGAGTCGACGACGACGGTCTGCCGGTATCGCTTGGTGATGCCGGACAGTTCCAGTGCAGGACTCGGCGTGCGCGTGGACTCTGGCCGGGCCACAGTTGCTTGAATGCTCACTGCCTACTCTTTCTCCGAGTTCTGAAGCCGGTCGAGGATCTCCGCGGTCTCGCGAATCGCGCTGGCGAGCCGATTCCGCTGGCGGAGCTTCGTGACCAGCAGCTCTTGATACCCCGCGGTTCCGGCTTGCAGACCGGCCAGTCGACCGGCATCGCTCAGTCCGGGAAGAACGGGGGTGCTGAGGGCCAGATCCTGGTCGTAGCGTCCCTTCACGCTGTAGACCACCGGGATCAGCGCGTGCCCCAGCCGCTTCAACGCGTCGTTCACCCGGTCGGCATCCAGGCCGGCCCAGTTCTCGCTCTCGGAACGAGCCAGGCGGTCGCGCACCTCCTTCGCGCTTCGCACCACCGGTTCGAGCCTGAGCGCCTCATGCGCCTCCTCGGGCAGTCCCTCGAGCACCGCAAGAGACTCCTCCACCTGCTCGCTGAAGCGCCACGGAAGCACTTCGGCAGTGCACAGCCCCCCGCAGACCGCGAGCACGAACTCCAGATCTCGAACCATCTCGTCATCGCCGTAGCGCTCCACGAGATCGTAGATCGAGTGCCAGAACCAGCCGAGACCTGCGCCGCCGGTTCCCGAGGAGCCGATGATGGCGGCAGCGGCGGCCTCGGCGGGATCACCCATTGCGGGCTGCTCCGAGAGCGTGTTGAAGATCGCGGGTACCCCGAGGCCCATGAGGGAGTGATCGCCTGCCCGCGGTACCGGACGACGAGCGAGCTCGATCCCCGTTTGGCTCCGAAGAATCTCTCGCACGAACTGGTAGGCGGGCGACATCACGGGAATCGCCTCGAACAGCTGCGAGTTCGCGGAACCCAGACCGTCGAGATTCACATGCGCGACACAGTGCTGCTCGAGTTCGTCCCACGCCTCATCGACGAAGTAGGCCGAGCCCGCATAGCGACCGTGCGAGTGCCCGGACCAGAACGCCACCTTCAGCCCGCGCTTCAACGGCTGCCCTGCGAGACTCGCCGCGACGCCGAGCACCCCGAGGTTGCCGGTGCCGTTGTCGATGGCGCCCTCGTGCCACGAGTCGATGTGGCTGCTCAAGAGCACGTAGTCATCGTCCTCGCCGGGAATGAGCGCGGTGAGACGCGGAATGCCGACCCAGCCCAGGAAGGCCTCGGTCTGCATCCTGACCGGTTCCCCGCTCTCGCGGAGAAGATTCCGGAGCACCTCGGCGTCGTCCTCCAGGATGCTCGCGGAGGGGGTTCTCGGCAGCAGGCCGCTGGTCTCCTCGGTGGCCGTCCCCCAGACCGGCGACACGATCATCTCGTGAAAGCGCTTCTCGAGCGAGTAGAGCTGCGCGATCGCACCGTGCTGCTCCGCCAGCACATATCGAGCCGGGGCAGGCAGCCCGGAGGCGAGGACGATCTTCCCCCGCACGTCGACTCTGAGGAAATCCTCGGGCCGCCCCGCCCCGATGTCGACGAGTTCGGCGACCAGACCATCCGCATCCGTGCCGGGGGCCATGGCGTGGGGCCGCAGCGTGAAGCTGAGACCCCCCGCCGTGAGCGTGCCGCCTATCGGGTAGCCGACCAGTGCCGGATGCTCCGTGAGCTGGCACTCGATCCCTCTGTCCGTCAAGAACTCCCGGGCGAACTCGAAAGCGCGCCGCTCCCCGGGTGAGCCCGAGAGTCGTTCCTCCTTCGCGAGCACGGTGATCGCTGCTCGCAGTTCCTCACGCGACAGTGCGAGCTTCGCCTGGAAAGTTCGGGGAGTCATATTAGAAGACCACCTCGCGCTGCCACTGGTCCTGCCATGCGGGCATCTCTGGAGCGATCTTCGACCACTCGGGCACCCACAGCCTGGCCATCTCGTCCTCGCTCGGGTAGACGTCCTTGAACTCCGCAGGAATCTCCACCTCGTCGAGCCCCGGGAGCGATGCCAGCTGAGTGTAGAACTCGGGCTTGGTCACCTGTCGAAGCGCGAAGTCGACGAAGACCTCGGCCAGTTCCTGGTTGGGCGAGCCGTTCACGATCGCCACGCTGTTCAGCACCAAGGGAGCGCCCTCTTCGGGGATCACGTAGTCCATCGATGCGCCCGATTGCATCATCGCGACGGCGCGGTCGATCGACCATACGCCGAGCGCCGCCGCACCATCGGTGTACAGAGTCTGCGCATCGCTGTTCGAGGTGAACAGGGTGATGAGATTCGGCTTGAGCTCCTGAAGGGCGTCGAAGCCCGGTTGGATATCGTCGATTCCACCGCCGTTGTCCATCGCCGCCTGCAGGAGGAACAGGACGCCGCAGCACCCGTTCATGTCCGGGATGATCGCCTTGCCCGCGTATGCCGGATCCCACAGATCCTCCCAGGAGGTCGGCACGCTCGTCACCAGATCCGGGTTGTAGGCGAGCACGACGGGGCCGTTGTAGGTCGAGACGTAGGTGTCGCCCTCGAAACGGTAGTCATCACCCATCTCCGCGAGGAAGGGCACCTTCTCCTCCGTCATGGTTGCCCAGAGGTCCTGCGCAGATCCCTGCGCGAATCCCGAGTTGGCCATGAACAGCACGTCCATCTGCGGATTGTTCTTCTGCGCCTGGGCCTTTGCGAGCAGATCCGCCGTCAGCCCCTCGACCGTCTCGATGGTCACCCCGAACTCCTTCTCGAAGGGCTCGTAGATGTACTCCTGGTGCAGCTCTCCCAGGAACCCGCCGGGCATGTTGACCACGAGCGTCTGTCCCTCGAACGACTTCGGGGCATCGGAATCGCCTGCCTCCTCCGTCGACGTGCCGCCGGAGCACGCCGCGAGAAGGGCGATCGAGGCTCCCGCCGCCACTATTCCCGCAACATTGCGGGAGAGCGAACGGCGAGGACGAGATGTGTTCATTCTCATTTTTCTTTCTCCTTACAGATTTCTCGGTCGTTGAAATTACTGTGTGGTAAGCCTGCAGCGCCCTGCGACCTCATTCCCGACTCGCTCGAGAAGCGAGCTCCTCGACCACGAGGTCTCCGAATTGCTGCGTCGAAAGGGCTGTCTCCGCGCTCTGGGCCGTGTCGAGTGTCGTCATGCCCCGGGCCATGACCGCTGCGAGTGCGGAGTCCACCTCGTGCGCGAGATCCGGTCGGCCGAGCGAGTAGTGGAGCATCAGTGCCACCGATCGGATCGCCGCGCTCGGATTCGCGGTGCCCGTGCCGGCGATGTCCGGGGCCGAGCCGTGCACCGGTTCGTAGAGCGCGGCATCCCCGTTCCCGAGATTCGCGGAGGCGGCGAAGCCGAGCGAGCCCTCGAGCGCTGCGGCCTGATCGCTCAGGATGTCGCCGAAGAGGTTCTCGGTGACGATGACGTCGAACTGCTGGGGCGCGATCATCAATTGCGCCGCGCAGTTGTCGACGTGCAGGTGATCTGCTTCGAGATCTGTCTGCTTCGAGAACACCTCTTCCGCCACCTCGCGCCACAGTCGTGAACTCGCGAGCACGTTCGCCTTATCGACGCTCGTGATGCGTCCGCGTCGTTCTCGCGCGAACTCGCATGCCCGCTCGACCACTCGCCGGATCTGGTGAGCGCTGTACTCCATGGTGTCGTAGGCCGATCGGTTCTCCCCGCTTCCGCCGCTGCCTCGCGTGCCGAAGTAGAGGCCGCCGGTGGCCTCCCTGACGATGAGCAGGTCGACGGGACCGTCGGAGCGTCGCGCGACGCGAACCGGTCGAAGATTCGCGTACAGGTCGAGCTCGCGTCGGAGCCGGAGCAGTCCGCCGCCGCCGGGGTTCTGGTCGAAGGGCAGTCCGTCCCACTGCGGCCCGCCGACTGCGCCGACCAGCACCGCATCTGCGGTTCGGGCCTGGTCGAGCGTGGCCTGGGGAAGCGGATCTCCGAAGCTCTCGATGGCAACACCTCCGAGGACCGCTTCGCCGACGGTGCAGTCGATGCCTCGTCGCGCCGCGACTGCGCTCAGCACCCTGAGCGCGACCGCCGTGACTTCGGGGCCGATCCCGTCGCCCGGCATCACGCACACCTGAAATGCCACGCCGCAGCCCCTTCCGCTTCTTTGCCCTTCCTCACCAAACGTAGGCGTGGTCAACAATAGGTTCAATCCCCAAATATGCGATGAACATATAGGTTCTAACCTATGCAAACGAGCATGAGGCGACTCGTGGACGAAGGCCGATCGACCATCCGGATGCGACCGCCATGCTCTCACCGCGTACCGCGCGAAGCCCTGGGCAGTGTGATCGTTCACCGGGGTCGCGCCGAGAGCGCAGGCGAAGACCCGACCGAGTCAGCCGGCTGTCAGGGGCATCGCGCACCGAGCCCCCGCAGGCTGCAGCACTCGGACCGTCGAGCCGAGGGAACCGGGGCGATCGCCGTCATCAGCTCTCAACCGCCGCATCGAGGGCGAACAGCAGAGAAACGGGGACGAACGACACCGATCGGAAACACGCTCCGATCGCGCACCCCCTGTCGGGGCTCTCGCACGTCTTCAATTGTGGACGCAATGGAGCACTACGGGAACAGGCGATCACGAGTTGAGAGGCTAGTTTCCGCGTGGAATCAAAGCCACTGCGTCGAGCCCGACCCCGCCGGGGAGTCGGATGACCCGTTGATCGGCGCGTCAGCGGAACCAAAGAAACGACCTCGAACACGGCTCACGGACGAGGAAGTGGACGCTATGCGAACAGCCCGCGCGCAAGGGGTGGGCGCGAACGCTCTGGCGCGTCAGTTCGGGGTTCACCGGGGCACCGTCTGGGCAAAGACACGTCTGGCTTGAGCGAGAGAGAGCACCTCCCGCGCTACCTCAGTTCGCCGCAGAATGATCGTCCAACTGGGCGGCGCGTGCGGCGAGGAAGCTCTCCGCTCCGTAGAACTCGATTTGCCGGTCACCCCACCATGTAAGGAACTGCTCGGCCGTCTCGCCGTTGTGTTCAATATCGAATGCGCTGTCGAACGAGGCGATGACTCCGTCGGTTGCTTCCGCGAGCACTGCTGCTACGAGACCGTAGCCCGTCGAGGCCACCGCAGGTCCGCCCATATTGCGATACTCGTACCAGTAGTGGTCTTGTGCGAGCACGAGGTCGAGCTTCGCCTTGGGGAGAACATCCTGGAACTCAGCGATGATCGTGCGACTGCCGATGAACTCTGACGTGCATGAGAACGGCCACACGGTGTCTTCCTCGGTGACGAAGTCGTCTGCATCGACCGCTAGACAGCTCGGCCACGAGCTGGAGTCCCACTCGCCGTTGATCCAGTAGGCGAATCCGAGGTCCAGCCCCTTGTGCCAGCGCAAGTCGTCAGCCACGTAACGAAGGGGTCCAGGCTCGGGATTCGGGTAGAACGCCCTAACCTCGATCGTTGATGCGATGCCATGCCGGTCGAGCAGCTGCTGGAACAGCTCTTCGGTTCGCGCGCGGGTCTGCCCCACGAGCGGCAAGTGCTCGGTGGCCGGGTAGATGTCGATGGTCGTGGACATGTCGCTAACGGTAGACGCCACCACTGACATACACGTGACTGCTTATGGCTATGCTGCTTCCTCAACCGCCTCGGCGATTGCGTCTGCAATCTCCGCCAGAGTCATAGTTGCGGAGTTCAGCGCCAAGAGCCCAGCAAGCAGCGGAGAGTGCGCGGCCACTTCGTCCTTGGTCACGCGATGCCAGATAGGAAGGATGATGCTGCGCCCGGTATCGACCTTCTTGGTGAAGAGGGCGTCGAGTTCCGCTTGCGTCCACTGCTTCGCGAAGAAGCTCGGGGAGAGAATCACCACACCGAACTTGGCACCCGCAATGCCCTTCTCGATCTCCTGTCGGATGCTCTGCCCTACCTTGATCTTCACTTCATCGAACCAGACGATGAGGCCACGATCTTCAAGCGCCTCCCGAAGCGGCCGAGCAATCTCATCTTTATCTTCGCTCGCGTGCGAGAGGAAAATATCGCTTTGAGCCGCAGCCAACGTTTGAGCGGGCGACGCAGGCTGGACACGTGGAACGCCGGCGAACTGAGCGTTGGAGGTCGTCGAAGCTTTCCGTATCGCAGTCAAAGATCGTTCGGCCTGAACACGTTGCTCCTTCTCGTACTTCGTCTGGAGTTCGGCAATCTTCTTCTCAGCGGCCGCGACCTTCTTCTCCGCGTCCGCACGCTTGCTTTCCGCGGAGTTGGCTTCCTTTGTTGCAGTCTCTGCCTCGCGGAGCCTGGAGCGAATAGTTGAGCTGGACTTGCTGAGCGAAGCACTTGCCTGCGCGTCTGCTGCCTTCTTCCGCTTGGTTGCGACCGTCGAGGAGTAACGACTGATATCGCCCCGCAGCCGGACGGCTTGATCTCGGTAGCGCTTCAGTTCGCTCTCGGTGCTCATGCGCTCTTCCTGTACGTTGCGTTGAACACGGCGTCTGCCAACCACCGTTTGAAGCTCTCGTTGTCCTGGAACTCCTTGAAGAGCTGCGTGTCGTCGGCGATCAGCCTCAGCATGACCTGGCCGAGTGCGCGGTCGCTCTCGACGCGCGCGTTTGCCGGGTCGTTGTTCGCCTGCGCGTGCTGGTAAGCCTCGTCTTCGGCGACAAGGCGCGGAATCTCTTCGGTGATGAAGCGTTCCACACGATCTGCGTCGTTCCATTCGATGTTGCCGAAGTGGGCATTGAAACTCCTGACGATCTCTGAGAGCCTCTCCAGTTCAGGCGTCTCCAGCATGCCGCCGCCCGCTGCGGGTACTGGGTCGAGCAGGCCGTCCTCGTCATCGAGGACGATCTTCATCGCAGTGAGCTTTTCCGCACGGTAGGATTCGAGGTCGATGTTCTCCAGGATTCCGACGGCGAGGTCTTCTTCCTTCGGGGCCGGGAGTTTCGGCACGAGGTGGTCCAGGAAGATGGAGCGCTTCTCCCACTCGGGGCTGCCGTAGGGCAGCACGGTGGAGAGGAAGTTGTAGGTGCGCAGGAAGGCTTTCGCATCGCCCTTGAACCTGACCTGATTGTCTTCCTCGGGCAGTTCGACGTACTCCGCGACGCACGCATCGAGGATGGGGTCGAGTTGGTCGCGAGGCTCTCCTGCCAGGTAGCGCGCAACGAACTCGTCGATGTGTTCCGGTGTGTAGATGCCGAAGGCGTCGAGGTCGTTGACGAGGTCGTGCAGCTTGTTGGGGTCGGTCTCTTCGGCGAGCACGGTGGTGCGGTAGTACGGGTCGAAGGCGCGCTGGATGTCTTGCGCGTCGTTGGCGAAGTCGAGCACGAACGTCTCGTGCTTGGCTGGATGCGCCCGGTTCAGCCGTGAGAGCGTCTGCACCGCGAGCACTCCCGACAGGGTCTTGTCGACGTACATAGTGTGCAGCAGCGGCTCGTCGTACCCGGTCTGGAACTTGTTGGCGACGACGAGGATGCGATACGGGTCGGTCTTGATCTGCTCGGCGATTGCGCGGGAGGGGAAGCCGTTGAGGCTAGCCTCGGTGACCTGCACTCCCTTGTAGTCGTGTTCGCCGGAGAACGCGACGATTACTTTGTAGGGGCTCTTACGCGCTGTGAGTGCATCGCGGATGGCGTGGAAGTACTCTATACACCGCGGGATGGATGAGGTGACAACCATCGCACGGGCCTGGCCGCCGATCTTCTGCTTCGCGACCACCTGGCCGAGGAAGTGGTCGACCATGATGTCAGCCTTCTGAGCGATCGCATGCTGGTTGCCCTCGACGTAGGCGCGCAACTTCTTCGAGGCTCGCTTCGCGTCGAACTCGGGGTCGTCCTCGACGGTCTTCATCAGCTTGTAGTAGCTACCCACCGGCGTGTAGTTCGCGAGCACGTCCACGATAAAGCCCTCTTGGATGGCCTGCTTCATCGTGTACGAGTGGAATGGGCGATGGCCGACCGTGCCGTCGGGGTTCGCGACCGGTTCGCCGAACATCTCCAACGTCTTGTTCTTCGGTGTCGCGGTGAACGCGAAGTAGCTCGCATTCGGCAGCAGCTTCTTCGCTTCGATGATCCGGTTGATCTGATCCTCGACGCTGTCCTCATCATCAGAATCAACACCGCCTCCGAGCGCGCGGGACACGGCGGCTGAGGTCTTCGAACCCTGCGAGGAGTGGGCCTCGTCGATGACGATGGCGAAGTTGCGGCCCTGATGCTCTGAGCCGATGTCATCGAGAATGTAGGGGAACTTCTGCACCGTGGTGACGATGATCTTCTTGCCCGCCGTGATCGCCCGACGCAAGTCTCCAGAACGATCCGCATGGACAACCGTCGAGCCGACCTGCAGGAAGGACTTGATGGTCTGGGACAGCTGATCGTCGAGGATCACACGATCGGTGACGACGATGACGGAGTCAAACGCGACGGCTCCCTGGTGCGTGGCCTCAACGAGCTGGTGGACGAGCCAGGCGATCGAGTTCGACTTACCACTGCCCGCAGAGTGTTGGATCAGGTATCGCCTGCCAGCGCCGTTCGCGGCGACATCGGTGAGCAGCATCCGCACCACCTCAAGCTGGTGGTAGCGCGGGAAGATCGCCTTCGCCGTGCGTTTGCCCGTCTTCGGGTTCTTTTCGGTGACGACCTGTGCATAGTTTTCGATGATGCCGGCGAGGCTTTGCGGGGCGAGGACGCGCCGCCACAGGTAGTCGGTCATCACCCCGTCGGGGTTGGGCGGGTTACCTGCGCCGTCGTTGAACCCCTGGTCGAAAGGCAGGAACCATGACGACCTGCCCTTGAGCTGCGTGCAGAACCGGACGCGCTGATCGTCGAGAGCGAAGTGCGCGACCGCGCGCCCGAAGGCGAACAGCAGCTCTCGCGGGTCTCGATCCCGTTGGTACTGCTGCACAGCGTCATCGACGGTCTGCTTGGTGATGTTGTTCTTCAACTCGAAGGTGAACACCGGCAGCCCGTTGACGAACGCCACCAGATCGACGGCGTCGCCCCGGTTGCTGGGACTGTGGTGAACCTGGCGGGTGATGACGAAACGGTTGGCCTCGAACAGTTCGGCAGCTTTCGCGTTGCCGTCGGTCGCGGTCGGGTAGTAGAGGTCGATGTGCTGGCCGAGGTGATCGAGTCCGTTGCGGAGCAGATGCACGACACCACGCTTGGTGATCTCTCCCTGCAACCGGGCGAGGACCTTGTGCCGTGACGCCTCGCCAAGGCCGAGCGTCGCGGCAAGCTGCGGCTGCGTGGCCTCGATGAACTCGGCGAGATGGCCGAGGTCAAGCGCGTACGACGAGTCGTACGCAGCCGCGGAGCCCTCAACCCAACCGCCCTCGACCATCTGATCTACGATGAGCGCTTCGAGGCTCGCTTCGTTGAGTCGCTGCATGAGATCACACCTCGCTCTCGTTGGAGTCCCACACGAGCGTGATCCGCAACTCTTGACCCCAGGCGAAGTCGGTGGTCAGTCGCTGCGCCTGCCCGAGGACGATGCTCGGCGCGATCCCCATCTCGGCGGCGAGTTCGCGCACGGCGCCGATGTTGCGGCCGGTCGGTAGCCGATCCCGGTAGTGGTCGGGCACAAGAGTGGATGAGGCGAACGCGTCGGCTTCGGCCTCCGCTTGGTCACCGGCGCCTTGCAGGAAGACGGCCTTGTGGCTGTGCAGGAGAACGTGCCCAAGCTCATGGAAGAGCGTGAACCACAGTTGATCGTCTTTCTTCCCGCGCACCGACAGCTGCACCACTGGGTGCCCGTTGATCCACCGCGTCGCCCCATGCACTCCGAATCCTGGAATCGGTGGGATCAGGCAGAGCGCAACACCAACACCCCGAAGGAGTTCAGTCACCTCGTCAATAGCTTCGACAGGGTTGTCATGAGCGGTAAGCGCGCGCAGCTCAGGGAGGAGCGCTTCGAGGGCGGCCTTGTCGTAGTCGCCGAGCTTGTCGAGACCGGCATGACGTTCGCCGAGCGCGAGCCAGGTAGCACGCTCGTACACCTTGTCCGATGCCAGCGTCGCCTTGCGGTAGGCCACCTTGCCGTGGACCCAGGTCGCATCGAAAGCGTCAAGGTGAGCGATGCCGAAGATCGCAAGTACCTCTCGGACCGTTCCTGCCTTGTCGCGCGCAGGTGCCGAGATGAACTTCCACTTACGTAGGTACGCCAGCGGAAGGAGCTTCGCGTGCTCGTACTGTGCCGCTAGTTTGTCGGTCTCCGCGAGGCGGGCTAGATCCTCACGGTAGCCGGCCTCGAAGCGGTTCCACATACGGGCGGGGATGCCAGTGACGCGCTCCAGCCCCAGCGAGACAGTGGCCGACAGGGGTGCCTTGCCAGAGAGCAGCTCGGAGACGTGCTTCGGGGTCACGTCGAGGCGGCGTGCCAGCTCGGCGGCGTTAATGCCCTGGTCGTCGAGCCACTCCTCGATGTGGTCGCCGGGAGAAACGGCGTAGTCAGGAAGGGTAGTCATGTCAGCTCCTCTCAGTGATAGTCAACGATCTCGCGGACGAGAACGACGGTGATGATGGTGCCATCGGGTTCCACGATGAGTCTCCAGTTCGCGGTCAACCGGCCAGACCACTGCCCGGCACGATCGCCCTTCAACTCCTCCCACTTGCCCGCGATGAACAACAGGTCGTCGAGTTCGCTGATCCGCCGCAGCTCATCGAGGCGCAGCTTCAGAGCCTTCGCGCGCTGCGCGCCGAGCTTGCGCTGCATGTAGCGCACATCGGTGCACTGACGCTCCAGCTCGTTGTCCGCATACCTCAACTCCATAATGTTACCTATATCGTAACACTAGTGCGCTGCTTGCGGTAGCTGCTCGCGTCACTCATTGACCGACTCCTCATCGTGAAGGTCGCCCTCTAGAGAGTGGATCGGTTCGTCCAGATGGCGATCTTCGCACTCCGGCACAGCAGGGAGCGTCTCTGCGATCGCACGCACGTCCACCTGCCCCGTCACCACATCGGCGACGAGGCGCGTGCGAAACTCCTGGAGGAGAGCGATCTCTCGCTGAGTCTTCTCGATGACTTGGGCTGCGTCGGCCACCCGAGCCTCGATACGCTCCACAAGCACCTGCTGCGCGCACTCGTCGGGTACCGCGACACGGAAGGATGCGAGCACTGGTCGACGAAGTGACTCCATGGTCACTGTGTTGCTCTGTGCGAGAGCATGCTCTCGAAAGAACGCAGTCATGTACCAGTAGAAATAGCGGGCGATAACCCCGGAGAACTGCGAGAACACGTACACGCGCTGATGCGCCTGGAACTTGCCGTTGTAGTAATGGAAGACCTTTCCAGTTCCCCCCTGACCATCTCCAGGCGTCAACACTGCCTCGGCGTCAAAGTGATAGTCAGATGCGCGAAGAACCTCGCGCCCTCGGACGAAGAACGGGTACCTACCGTTGGGGTCGGCATTGCCCGAGTCCTCGACGCCCGTGTCGATCCTGCATAGGCGTCCGGTCGCGACGAACTCGCTCGGAGGTCTCGAGTCCGATCCCTCGGAGAGTATCGCCCTCACGGTCACATCGCGTTGTTCTTCGAGGAGGGCGATGAGGCGGCGCTTGGCGGCGATGGCTTTGTCGATGCGGGCGTTTGCGTGGGCGAGGTACTTCACGATGGCCGCCTGCTCCTCTGGGGGCGGCAGCAGCACCTCGATGTTCCGCATTCTCGGAATGCTCAGATCCCACTGTCCGATGCGAACGCCGTCGGATGCAGCCCCAAACTTGGCGACGTAGGGCTTGCTGCGCAGAAGATACTCACCGAAACGCGGCACGGCGAAATCGGCGGCAAACACGAAGTAGGCGGGGCTTACGATGCCATCAACAGGGGCCAGTCCGAGCGACCCTTGCCAGGCCTTCATCTTGTTGATGACCAGATCGCCTTTGCGGGCTACCTTGTAGTTGCTCAAGTCTTCGGGAATGGTGTTGTGATTCGCATCGTCGGCAGAACGCACGAACACACCACGCTCGCGTGCAACCGTCAGGAGCGGCAGGTCAATCCGATTCCGTTCGCTCCGCGCCACCAGCATCGACCGCAGCGAACGGCTCGACCAATCATCACTCGCGCGATCCGCTCTCGGCAGCAAGAAGAATCCCGTTGCCATCAGCCCTCGCCTGCGATCTCGGCGATGAGGTTGTCGGTCTCGGCTTCGAGCGCGCGGATGTCGGCCTGGATCTCGGCAAGTGTGCGCATCGGTGTGGGCTTGTAGAAGTGGCGGGTGAACGAGATTTCGTAGCCAATCTTCGTCTTGCTCTCGTCGATCCATGCGTCGGGCGCGTATGGCTCCACCTCGCGACGGAAGAAGGCCTCGATCCCGTCGGCGTACTCACCGGCAGGTTCGGTCAGTGGCACTTGTTCGGTATCGCGCAGTTCGGTGTCGGGCTCGTACTCGACCATGCGAGTGCGCCCGTCAATGATTGCCTCGTACCGTCCGTGCAGCGGGTCGGGCGTGGCGGCGAAAGGCAGCACCTTCTTGATGATCGGCGGTGCCGCCTCGTCGCGGACGCCGTGCTCCTTGAGCTTCTTGATCTCGGCGGGCTTGTAGACGCGCCCTTCCTCGACGCCCGCAATGCGCAGCGGGCGTTCGACAGTGAACTTGTGGTAGCCGAAGTCGATGCCGTCAAAGATCTTGGAGTGGTCGGGGTCATTCGCCTCATCGAAAGCTCGGTAGGTCGCGAGCACGCGGTCGGCATCAACTGAGCTGATCTCGACGCCCTTCTCACCGAGGTTTTTGCGCAGCGGAGTGAACCAGCTGGTGGCGTCGATGAGCTGCACCTTGCCTCTACGTCGCGCCTCCTTGCGGTTCGAGATCACCCACACGTAGGTGGCGATGCCGGTGTTGTAGAACATCTTGAGCGGCAGGGCGACAATGGCTTCGAGCCAGTCGTTCTCGATGATCCAGCGGCGGAAGTTGCTCTCACCCTGACCGGCATCGCCGGTGAACAACGAGGAGCCGTTGTGTACCGATGCGATGCGGGAACCGAGTGCCGTGCCCTGCTTCATCTTCGAGATGAGGTTCGCGAGGAACATGAGCTGGCCATCGCTGCTGCGGGTGACCAGCGAGTAGTCGGGGTCGCCGTCGTGGGTGACGATGAAGCGAGGGTCGATGATCCTCTTCGCCCCGCCCAGACGATCCTGATCGGTCTTCCAGCTCTTGCCGTAGGGCGGATTGGAGAGCATGAAGTCGAACTCTTCGCCGGCGAAGGCATCGTTCGATAGCGTCGACCATTCTGGGCCGCCGACGATGTTGTCCGCCGCCATCCCCTCACCCTTGAGGATCAGGTCGGCCTTGGCGATCGCGTAGGTCTCGGCGTTGATCTCCTGGCCATAGAGGTGAGTGGAGACCTTCTTCCCGGCGGGAGCGGTGAGGTGCTTGAGGGTTTCCTCCGCGACGGTGAGCATGCCGCCGGTTCCCATCGCCCCGTCGTACAGGCGGTAGGTGCCTGAGGGGATCACCTCGGCGATGGGCTCGAACATCAGCCGGGTCATGAGGCGCACCGCGTCTCGCGGCGTCCAGTGCTCACCCGCCTCCTCGTTGTTCTCCTCGTTGAACCGGCGCACCAGTTCCTCGAACACGGTGCCCATGCCGTGGTTGTCCAGGCCCGCGGGCGAGAGGTCGAGGTCGGGTGAAAGGAACTTCTCGATCAGTGCCCCGAGTGCGTCGGCCTTCGTGAGGCGCGTGAGCTGGTTGCGGAACTCGAAGTTGTCGATGATCTCCTGCACGTTCGGAGAGAAGCCACCCAGGTACGCCTCGAAGTTCTGCCGAAGCCGCGTGGCGTTGGCGGCGTGTCGCAGCGTCTTGAGCGTGAAGCCGGACGTGTTGTAGAAGTCCTGCTTCGCAGCGTCACGCAGCGGCGCGTCCTGGTCGACGATCCCTGCCTGATCGAGCGTCTTCTTCATCGCGAGGACCGCGTCTTGGGTGGGTTCGAGCACGCTGTCGAGGCGCCGCAGCACCGTGAACGGCAAGATCACGTCTCGGTACTTGCCACGGACGTAGAGGTCTCGAAGCACGTCGTCGGCGATGCTCCAGATCAGCGCGACGAGGCGAGCGTGGTTGATGGAGTTCTGCGGCAACGCATGTCCTTCGAGTCGTGCTTCGGGGGTCTGGCGCCGGGGCACGGTGAACCGTCTGCACGCAGACCACACTGGAGCCGACGACATCGCTCCCCACGGATGACGATAGGCGCCATCACGGACATTCTCTCAGAGTGTCGTGCCCGAGAGGGGGATCGTCGAACTACGGAGGGCCGGCGGTTGCTCGCTCTACGAGTGCGGCATGGAGCGACTGGACGTGGTGAGAGAGCTTCCCGAACCTCGGCTGGTCGGGGTCGTACGCCTTGCGGGTGCGGTCTCGCACGAGGGCCGTGAGTGTCCACACCACAGCGAACATCGCATCGTCGTCTGCCAGCACCGCCTTGACGCAGTCGCTCCGAGGGTGGGGCACCTCGATGCGGCGTTCTCGCACCTCGGTGACAACCTTCTCCACGATCTTGACCTGTACCGCTCCGTCGCGGTGGGCGCGGCGATCCTCGTATGTGGGGGTCTGATGTAGGAACAGGTGACATCAAACATGGCTAGCCGAGAGGGCTGGCCT